>JALZND010000203.1 GCA_030857845.1 Bacteroidota bacterium
GTGTCCAAATAATTTAATTTTTGGGCGAAGATTTCATTTGGAGTTTTATAGCCAAATCTTTTCCTGGGTCTGTTGTTTAAAATGTTAATTACGTTTTCTACTTCTTTATTTGTTATACTTGCAAAGCTGGTTTTTTTGGGAAATATTGCCTAACTAAACCGTTTAAATTTTCATTTGCTCTCTTTCCCAACTGTGATATGGTTTAGCAAAGTAATAATCTATTTCAAGGGAATTTGCTATTTGTTTATGATTTGCGAATTCCTTACCATCATCATATGTTATTGTCTTGATCAAGCCAGTCCAATCCTGTAAAAGTTCTATTGTACTTAATTGAACCACACTAGCTTCTTTACTCTCTATTTTAGCCATAAATAGAAATCCTGTTGCCCTGTCATTTATTGTCAGTAGTGCCCCTTTGTGGTTTTGCCCAATGATCAAATCTATTTCCATATCGCCTATACGCTCCTTAGATTCAACTATAGCTGGTCACTTCTCAATATCTGCCCTATCTATTATTAAGCCTCTATTATCCTTTAAACTACCCCTTTCCTTGTATAACTTGAAAATTATTCTGTTTTTATGGAATGATGATTTTTTACCTATTTGAAGACCTTAATAGTTACTATATTATATGCTTTCATAATCAGCTTTGACCTTAAATCTTTCCTTTTGAAATTTAAAAAAATGAAGGACAACCCAAATGCCTTCTCTATTTATTTATCCAATCCAATCTTAGGTGCACATATTCCATTCCAAAATTTCTCCCCCCATTGTTGGTGTTTCACCAACAATTCCCTTACTTAAAAACCCGAAACTGCAGGACTCTGTCCGGTGATACAACAGCAACACTATAACATCTCAATACCCCTCCATTGTTGGTGTTTTCACCAACAATTCCTAGAATATCCCTCCGGGGATTTTACGCCTAACTTCACCGGGTCATAGACCCTGTTTTTTATTAAAAATCACAAGTCGAAGACTTGCGATAACTAGGGGTTATTTAATTGATTTAATTCTTTTTGAATTAAAGTTGATATATCCCCTTTTAACATACCTTTAGCTTGATCTATTTTTTTTGATTTTAAATCCTTTAGAATCCTTATCGAAACTAATCTAATATATTCATCCTCATCATTTAATTTCTGAAAAGCATATTCCTCAGTCAAAAATGGATCGACGGTTTGCAAACTCAGTAAAGCCCTGCGTTGTACATATTTGTTTGCATCATTTAATACCATTTTACTCAATAGTTCCTTTTTATCGGGTACTTTTGCTTCCTTTAAAAATTCAGCAATTTGCCATCGAGCCCCACTCATGTAAAACCTTGATCCTTCACTTGACAAGTGGATCTGTGCCATATTGTCAAGATTTTTAATTATCTTTTGTAATAATAATTCACTTTCACTATCAATAGCTAAAGCTTCCAATATTAGTTGAGCACTCATTTCATTTAAATCACTATTATATTTAACAATTTCTTTATCAAAAGCTACTTCCATGTTTTTCCAATCTGGATATGAATCATGCCACGGATTTTGTCTTATATGATCAGGTTTTTTACCAGCTTCGTATTGTTGGGGTGTCAATTTTGCCCATTTCCAAAATAAATTTATTTCTTTTTCTAACATTATTTTAAGTTTAATATTTCCACCATGGCACAACATGAATTAAGCCAGTTGATCTTTGATAATGAATAACTCTATAAGGTGTTTGACCTAAGGGAACGCCCTGTTGATAATATGTTCCTATATTTTGATTGAATTTCACAATGGCAAAATTATTTCTGGAATGATAATCAATAAATTGATACTTTCCTGTATGTAAATCATTTAATAATGTCCTTGGGTCGGCGGTCAAAATACTTCTACCTTCTTTTGGAACATAATTATTATGTCCAACTTGATGCTTACCTTGTTGCCCATCATGAACTCCTTTTAGATGTTGATTCATCATGGGTACTACTTTTCCAACCCCTACACCAGGTTTTGGAGTATTTTTAAAAGAAAATGGAGTCCTTCCCTTGGCTACTTTGCTGCCGTTCCAAACATTATTAGGTAATTTTACGGGATTACCATTTAAATCAGTTGTTGTATTTCTATAAGCTCCAACCATACCTACAATACCTCCACCGATTCCACCAGTTATAGTACCTACCCAAGCGCCTCTAACTCCTGAATGAACCGCTGTGCCTAAATCTCCTCCACTATAGTATAATCCAGAACCAAAGCCATTTATAAGTCCTCCTGTAAACCCACCTGTAGCGCCAGCAGCAGCTCCACCTGCAAACCCTCCTAATCCTTGAGCAGCCATTGCCCAACTTGCATAGCCTCCTGCTGCCCCACCTGCCCAACCAGCTAAAGCACCAATTCCAGCACCCACTGCAACATCCTTCGCACTTCCACCACCTAAAGCTGCGTTTCCACCACCTAAAATAGCATCATTGAGATTTATTTTGGTTAGCGTCCTATATTTTTTTAGCTTGCAGAAAATTATTGAATATTTCAAAAAGCTGATTTTTTATAGCAGCCGGACCCCCTAAAAATCAATATCATGCTTAACATTGTACTATTCGGCCCTCCAGGAGCAGGTAAAGGAACCCAAAGCGACAAACTTATTAAAAAGTTTAGCCTTACCCATATCTCCACAGGCGATCTATTCCGGAAGCATTTGAGCATTGGTACGGAGCTGGGGAAACTGGCCCAAAAATATATGGACGAGGGCAACTTGGTACCTGATGAAGTTGTGATCGGCATGGTTGACGAAAAAATTCAGGAAAGTACAGGAGCTAAAGGCTTTATATTCGATGGTTTTCCACGCACTGTACCACAGGCCGAGGCTTTGGACTATCTATTGAAGGAAAAAGAATGTCCAATTTCAGGAATGATTGCATTGGAAGTACCGGAAGAAGAGCTTAAAAAACGCATCAGGGAAAGGGGGAAAACCTCTGGAAGGACCGATGACCAGGATGAGCAAAAAATTGCCAACAGAATTAAGGTGTACCTTGACGAAACTGTGCCTGTAGCAAAATACTATGAAAAGCAAGGGAAATTTGCCATGGTCAATGGAGTTGGTGAAATAGAAGGAATTTTTGATCAGATTACCCAAAAGATAGAATCGTTTAAATAATCTTTATTAATATAATTTAACCTTTTAATAAAAATCCTTGGCCTCTTCAAATTTCATTGACCATGTAAAACTTTGTTCACGATCTGGTTCAGGTGGTAAAGGGGCTGTTCATTTCCGGAGGGAAAAGCATGTGCCTAAAGGGGGGCCGGACGGTGGCAATGGTGGACGTGGTGGCCACGTAATCTTAAAAGGAAATGCCCAATTGTGGACCCTACTTCATTTGAGGTACAAAAAACATGTTTCTGCTGAAAGTGGAAAGCCTGGGGAAGGTGGCAGGCGAAGCGGCATGCAAGGTGCCGACATAATTTTAGAGGTGCCCTTGGGAACTGTAGCCCGTAATGCCGAAACAGGTGAAATAAAAGCAGAAATTACTGGAGATGGGCAGGAACAAATCCTCACCCCTGGAGGCATGGGAGGACTGGGAAATGAAAATTTTAAAAATGCCACTAACCAGGCGCCATATTATGCCCAACCAGGAGAAGAAGGCGTAGAAGAATGGATTGTTTTGGAATTGAAGCTTTTGGCAGATGTAGGCCTTGTAGGTTTTCCTAATGCCGGAAAATCCACTTTATTATCGGTTGTTTCTGCAGCTAAGCCTGAAATTGCAGATTATCCCTTTACTACCATAGTCCCTAATTTAGGTGTGGTCTCCTATAGGAATTTCAAATCATTTGTGATGGCGGACATCCCGGGCATAATTGAAGGGGCTGCAGAAGGCAAGGGTTTGGGTACCAGATTTCTCCGGCATATTGAAAGGAATTCTATATTGCTGTTTTTGATTGCAGCAGACAGCCCCGATATCAATAAAGAATACGAAATATTAATAAACGAACTCGAAAAATATAATCCCGAACTGCTGGATAAAAAGCGGATCATGGCAATTTCAAAAGCCGACATATTGGATGATGAGTTGAAAGCGGCAATTAAAAAACAGTTGCCTGAAAATGTCCCTTCTATAATTTTCTCATCAATTACAGGTGAAAATATCGACCGATTGAAAGATCTGCTTTGGGAAACAATAAATTAGGCATAAAGAAGGTTGTGTCATAATGTCAGAATAAATTCTTTTGGCAAAGAAATTGTCTTGTAGTTTCTGTGTTAAATCATCAGGATAATCTAGAGTTTAAAGTAGCAAATCTTTAGGCTGGCAAGCAAATTGAAAACTTCGGCCTGTTATTAAAATAAAAAATATGGAAAATAAAGATTTGGAAAAGGATATCAACACGGAAGAGCAAAATCAATTTACATTAGGGAATGTTGAAGCGGGCACTGAGGAAGAAGTGCCACAGGTATACGAAACAAGTGAAGGACAGGAAAAATCACCTGAAGAAATCCAGGCACAGGAAACAAAAAAATTGAAGGCAGAGCTGGAGGAATCGAAAGACAAATATTTGCGGTTGTATTCGGAATTTGAAAATTTCCGAAGAAGGACGGCAAAGGAAAGATTAGAATTGACAAAAACTGCCAATGAAGATTTGGTATCGGCCTTAATCCCTGTCTTGGATGATTTTGAAAGGGCACAAAAATCTTTTGAAAACAAAGATAAAGTAGATATAAAATCAGCAGCTGAGGGTTTTAAATTAATTCAGAACAAATTATATAAATCACTCGAACAAAAAGGATTAAAACCTATGCCTGACACTCCGGGCATTGAATTCGACCCAGAGATCCATGAAGCAATAACAAAAATCCCTGCCCCTAATGAAAAATTGAAAGGAAAGGTGGTAGATGTTGTGGAGAAAGGATATTATCTGAATGACAAGGTGGTAAGATTTGCAAAAGTAGTTATAGGATCATAATGGCGAAGAGAGATTTTTACGAAATTTTAGGAGTTGACAAATCGGCAAGTGCTGATGAAATAAAAAAAGCATATCGTAAGATTGCCATAAAATTTCATCCAGACAAAAACCCTGATGACCCTACAGCTGAAGATAAATTTAAAGAAGCAGCTGAAGCCTATGAGGTATTGAGCAACCCTGAAAAAAAAGAACGTTATGACCGTTTTGGCCATCAGGGAGTAGGAAATGGCGGCTTCAGTGGAGGTGGCATGAATATGGAAGATATATTCAACCAGTTTGGTGATATTTTTGGTGGAGGAGGCGGAAGCCCATTCGAAAGTTTCTTCGGCGGTGGCGGCAGGGGCCAAGGTTCAAGGGCACGGAAAGGACCTAATCTCCGTATAAAATTAAAACTCAACCTTGACGAAATTGCTAATGGGGTCGAGAAAAAAATAAAGGTAAAAAGATATGTAACCTGCAATACCTGTACCGGTAACGGTTCCAAAAACGGTATTTCGCAACAAACCTGTGCTACCTGTAAAGGCGCGGGGCAAATGAGAAAAGTTGTGAACACCATGTTAGGCCAAATGGTATCTACCAGTACCTGCCCTACCTGCAATGGTGAAGGAAAAACCTTGATTGAAAGGTGCAATGTGTGCAGCGGAGAGGGAAGGGTGATGCAGGAAGAAGTTATCCCAATTAAAATCCCTGCAGGTGTGGGCGATGGCATGCAGCTTTCTATGACAGGAAAAGGAAATGTACCGGTAAGGGGTGGCATGCCTGGAGACCTTCTTATCGTTATTGAAGAAGAAGAGCACGAATTTTTAAAGAGGGACGGCAACAATGTCGTATTTGACCTTTATGTAAATTTTGTTGATGCAGCAATAGGCACCTCTATTGAAGTGCCTACTATTGAAGGAAAAGTTAAAATTAAAATTGATCCTGGGACACAAAGTGGCAAGATACTAAGGTTGAGGGGCAAAGGCATAAAAGAAATCAACGGATATAATAAAGGTGACCAATTGATCCATGTCAACATTTGGACTCCAAAGCAACTCACTAAAGAAGAAAAGGAAATATTGGAAAACTTAAAATATTCCCCAAATTTCCAACCAAATCCAGGAAAAAACGAAAAAGGATTTTTTGATAAAATGAAAGAGTACTTTTAGGATATATTTATTTTGCCCGTAATTGTTTTAGCCGTATGGACCAATATGAGCATAATGCCTTTTTTCTTTAGTTTGATCACTACTTTTCAGGTAATGCTGTTCCCACCCTCCCTCTCAGAGAACAAAAAGAGTTTTACGCTTAAACCCAAATCCGAAGTTGAAAATTTGCATATTTATCTCAATGCCTCTTCTGGAAAAAGCACATTAAAACCTTCTTTAAGCTCTAATTTCGTTAACGTTTATACTAAAAACTCCAAGGCGGAACTCTCTTCGATGTTCTATAGCTACATCAAATCAAACGAACAATTTATTACGCTGCAGCTAAATGAAAACCCAAATCAAAGCCTGAGCAAAAACCTATCACAAAGGGTTTTTTATAGTTCGGCATCCTCTGCACAACCCTCCTGGAACGTTTACCTAACCCCTTATAAAAAGATGAGCTTGGACTTGAAGTATAAATTAGGCCATGCGGATATAGACCTTTCAGGATTGGCAGTTTCAGGTTTAAAAGTTAATACTGGAAGTGCAGATGTAAGAATAGGTTATAGTGCCGAAATGAACCAAATAGAAATGGACA
>JALZND010000016.1:0-1593 GCA_030857845.1 Bacteroidota bacterium
CTGTTTGAGAGGGCTATAGTACAATACTTTTTTTATTAATAATCTAACAATCAGTAATTTAACCCGATATTAATTTAGGTAAAATTTGAAGAATCTACAATACAGGAGTAAAATAATAAAGTTATTAAATTAAAAGAATAATTCTTTATTCTGGCTGTATATGATTTTTCTCTATGAATTCTTTGAACTGTTTTTTGTATGAATCACTAATGGGCAAAAAGGATTTGCCAATTTGAACTTTATCTTTATGGATGATATCAATTCCTTCCAATGCAACGATATATGAATGATGAATACGAATAAACTTGTCGGCTGGGAGTTGAGATTCCAATATTTTTAATCTTTGCAGACTGACAATTTTTTGTTGCCTGGTATGAATGGCCACATAATCTTTCATACCTTCAATATACATAATTTCATCCCATCTGATCTTCACCAATTTGGTGCCATCTTTAACAAAAACAAAGGGTTGGGCAGGTTCAGTATTACGAGTCTCCAGGACAGGTGTTTCCTTTTGCAAAGCCAGCCGCTGGCTTACTTTTTCAACTGCTTTTAGAAAGCGTTCCAAGGTAATCGGCTTTAGCAAATAGTCTACCACATCAAATTCATAGCTTTCCAAAGCATATTCTGAATATGCTGTAGTAAGTACAATCAGGGGCTTTTTTTGAAGGATTTTAAGTAAACTTATTCCAGTTAGTTCTGGCATTTGAATATCAAGGAAAAGCAGGTCTACCTGTTGGTTTTTCAGGATTTCCAATGCTGCCAAAGGGCTTGAGCAGGTTTCCAATAAGGTCAATGATGGCACCTTCTTAACATAGGCTGTCAAAAGGTTCCTGGCTAAAGGTTCATCGTCAACTATAATACAACTTATGGTCAAGCTAACTGCAGTTTTAATTGTACAACATATTTATCCGATTCATTCTTAACTTCAAGTTCATAACGATCAGGATAGGTCAATTCTAAACGCCTGTTTACATTTGCTAATCCAATTCCGGAATTTTCTTCCTTTCCTGAAGTTTCTATGGCAATTTTACTGTTTTCAACAACGTAAAGGCACTCTCTGCCATTAACATTAATTTTTATTTTTACCCATGCCCCTGCCTGATTGTTGCTAACCCCATGTTTGAAAGCATTTTCAAGAAATGTAATGAAAATCAACGGCGCAATCAATAAATTTTCAGTATTTCCTTCTACCTTAAAATCTATAGGAATTTCATTGTTAAGCCTTAAGCGCTCGAGGCTAATATAATTTTCCATATATTCTATTTCTTTCGAAAGCTGCACCTTTGGGTGATTGCAATCATAGATCATGTACCGCATCATCTGTGAAAGCTTTGCTATTACTTCAGTAGTATTTTCCGATTTAGTGTAGGCCAGGTAATATAAGTTGTTCAATGTATTGAAAAGGAAATGTGGATTGATCTGTGCTTTCAGGAAATTAAGCTCGGCAGAGAGCTTCTCATTTTCAATTTCTTTCTTTTTTGCCTCCAGCTCAAACCAGTCCAATGAAAATCTCAACATTGCAACAAAAACCACGATAAACAGAGTAACAGCAATAATTTGTATAATGAACCTGGATGTATATAAATACTT
>JALZND010000016.1:1603-18667 GCA_030857845.1 Bacteroidota bacterium
TCAATGATGAATCGCTCCAGATGCAGCCTTATGGTGATTATCAGGGCAAACCAGAACAAGAATTCCAGCAAATAATAAAATACTTTTTTATTTTCAAGATATTTTGGAAGGATATAGAAATAATTAAGATAGGCAATCACCATGGTAAAAAACAGGTTTATTGCCGCTACTGTAAATATATGCCGCCAATCAAAAACATCCCCTTGTTGGAACCTGATTATTTGAAATATGAAAAATGATAGGTATACACACCAAAAAGAAGTATGTAACGCCAATATCCTTTTACTTTTAAAAAATTCATTCATATCCTGTTCCTCATTCCCAAAAGTAAATAATCAATTTAAATTTGATGTGTTTGCTTCCGCATTTTCTACAGCTCCCCTTAATTCATCGACAAATCATATCATTAAGCACAAAAACCTCACTTGTCGACTTTTATGGCTAGATATCGATATATAAAGCCTGATAGTCTAATATCGATTTATTTGTCAAATAATTGTTATTCTTTTGTGTCGATGAATAGTATAAAGCATTATACATTTCAAAATCATCAAAAAAGAACAATGAAAAAATCTGTAATACTGTTATCCTTTACATTATTCTTAATGCATTTGGCCCTTGCACAAGTCGCTAATGTAAATCTTGCACCGGCTTCCGGAACCACTCAGGGCAATGATTTACCGAAGGGTAATGCGCAAATATCAGGAACAATCCTTGATGAATCCAATAATGAGCCGGTGCCTTTTACAACTGTAGCATTATTGGAACTGACATCAGAAAAACCACTGGATGGAACGGTTGCAGATGTTACCGGAAAATTTACCATCAACAAAATCTTACAAGGCAAATACATACTCCTTATTAATTTTATGGGCTTTGAACCCTTAAAAGTCCCTGTTGAAATTGTAGAAAAAAATGCTTCAATAGACCTTGGAAATATTAAAATCTCCCCTACTACACAAGTATTAAAAGAAGTAACGGTAGAGGGCCAAAAAGATCTTTTTGAAGAGAAAGTTGACAGGACAGTTTACAATGCCGAAAACGATATTACAAATAAAGGTGGGGATGCATCGGATGTATTAAGGAAAGTACCCATGCTTTCTGTGGACTTGGATGGAAATGTAACCTTAAGAGGAAGCCAAAACATCACAGTCTTAATAAACAACCGACCTTCTGCAATCACTGCAGGAAGTGTTGCCGATGCCTTGAAGCAGATACCTGCGGATATGATAAAATCGGTTGAAGTTATCACCTCTCCTTCGGCACGGTATGATGCGGAGGGATCGGGAGGTATTATCAATATCATCACAAAGAAAAACGACCTCAATGGCTACTCTCTCGGAATTGACGCCGGAGTAGGCCTAAGAGGTTCAAATTTAGGGCTCAATGGAAGCTTAAGAAATGGAAAAATGGGATTTTCATTGGGTGGGTTTGGAAGATATGGTTATAATGTAAACGGTAGTTTTGAAAATGAACAAACCACACAATCTATAAATGATCAAAATAATGTTGAAACCATTACCAGCTATCAATATGCCAATACCAGGAACCAATTCCTTTTTGGAAGGTATCAGTTAGGATGGGATTATGATATCAATAAGAGGAATTTTGTAAATGCATCCGTTCAATTTGGCGCAAGAAATAGAAATACCTTTCAGGATAACCTTTTGACCCATAGTTATAGGAACAATATGTTGGAACGGACTGGTATCAGGGATGTAAATGTCGCAGACCTTTCTGGTACACTGGATGTGAATTTAAACTATACCTATACCTTTAAAAAACCGCAACAAGAGCTAAGTGTATTGACTCAGTACAGCAGAAACGACCGGACCAATAACTTTATCAACAATATTTTAAATGAAGAAAACCTTTTGACCATCAACAGACTGAAAAATATTAACGAAAGCTTAAATGAAGAAACTACTGTTCAGCTTGATTATCAAAACCCCATTGGTAAAAATCAAATGGTAGAGCTTGGTGGAAAGAACATATCAAGACAAGTTTCGAGTGATTTTCAATACTTCTATGCCGAAGGTGCTGACGGTGCTTTTATACCAACAGCAAATGTAATGCTGGGGAATATTTTCAACTACAACCAAAATGTAACTGCAGGATATATATCATACACACTTACTACGGCAAATTTATATAGTTTCAAACTCGGAACAAGGTATGAATACACTACTATAAATGCGGGTTTTCAACAAGGTGAGGATGTAAATATTCCAGCTTATGGCAGCATGGTTCCAAGTATCAATGCTTCTAAAAAGTTATCAAATGGCAACACAATAAAAGCTGCATATAATAGAAGGTTACAAAGGCCATCTTTGCAGTTCCTGAACCCAAACCTTATGGCATCGAACCCATTGGACGTGACAATTGGTAACCCTTCATTAAACCCTGAATTCACAGACAACTTTGAATTAGGCTATAATACAATGATAAAAGGGACCACTTTGTCTTTTACAGGATTTATGAGAAACACCAATAATTCAATTCAAAGCGTAAGGGATGTAATTGGTGATACAATTCGTACATCTTTTCAAAATATTGGCAGCGAAAATGCATATGGGGTTAATATTTTTGCAAACGTAAATATTTCAAACAAGCTTACGCTAAACGGTGGAACAGACTTGTATTATGCTGTTCTTAACAATAACGACCCGAACCCGGTATACGCGGCCGCAAATGAAGGAATGGTTTTGAGTTTCAGGTTATTTGGAAGCTATAATCTAACCAAGGGATGGGGCATTCAGGGTTTCAGCTTTTTCCGTGGCAACCAGGTACAGCTCCAAGGATCACAAGGTGGCTTTAGGATGTATAGCTTAGGCCTTAAAAAAGACTTTAACAACAAAAAAGGAAGCATAGGATTTGGTGCAGAAAATTTCTTATCTCCCTCTATTACAATAAAATCAGAATTAAATTCTCCGGTTATTTTACGAAACAGCATCACCACCATGAACAACCTAAGCTTTAGGGTAAACTTTAGCTATAGGATCGGCAAAATGAATGATGCAGCACCTCGAAGAAGGACTAGGTCTGTAAGCAATGACGATTTAAAAGGAGGTGGAGGTAGTGATGGCGATGGTCAACAAGCAACACCCGCTACATCCCCAGGACCTAGAAGGGATATGGCCCCAACGCAAGGACAATCCCCTCCCGCAAGTGTGAAACCAGAAGATAAGCCAGATTCCGAAGAAAAACCTGATGACACTGTTAAAGAAGGTCAGGAAGAAAAACAAGCAGAAAAAGACAAAAAAGAGACTAAAGATAATGAAGAATAAAACTGAATGAAAAATTACCCAATGAACCTAGTTTAAAAATAAAATCCAAAAATCAGAAAACAAAAAAAAACTCTATGAAAAATACATTAATTAAAATAAGCGCGGTGGCATTCAGCCTGATGTCAGTAACATAAGCTTACATGCGAACATATATGAAGATAACAATAAAAGTATATCTATTATCCCTAATGATCTTACAGTTGATACTGAAAAAAGTGAGGTTATTTGGACTGCAACCAAAGTCGGTGGTGAACATACGGGTTCTGTAAAAATCAATAAAGGCACCCTAATTGTGGAAAACAGTAAATTGGTAGGTGGAAATTTTACATTAGACTTGACTACCATTGAAGATACTGATTTGACAAACGCTTCAATGAATGAAAAATTAGTTGGCCATTTAAAATCAGAAGACTTCTTTTCAGTAGAAAAACATCCTACCTCAACATTTAAAATTACAAAATCTGAAATTATACCAAATGCAAAAAAAGGGAGCCACAATTATATAATTACAGGCGATATTACCAAAAAAGATATTACACATTCCATAACATTTCCTGCTGCAGTAAGTTTTAATGGCAATACTGCACAAGCTACAGCCAAAATAGAAATAGACAGGACAAAATGGGACATAAAATATAGATCGGGCTTCTTGGGCACAGCTGCAG
The DNA here is from genome assembly GCA_030857845.1 of Bacteroidota bacterium. Classification (GTDB taxonomy): domain Bacteria; phylum Bacteroidota; class Bacteroidia; order Cytophagales; family Cyclobacteriaceae; genus JALZND01. The sequence continues at coordinate 5,556 of JALZND010000016.1, forward strand.
ATAAATTATCCATGATAATTTTATTTTAGACATCAATTAGTAGCGGGTTCGCCTGTTGCAAAAAAATAAAAAATTTTGTTTAGTTGATTTGGTTAGTTGATTAAATAGGTGGTAGAACAGCCGGCTGAAAAGCTGGCTGTTTTTTTATGGGGGATTTAATTAGTAGATTTAACCAGTTTTTTATAAAATTGAGGCATTTTAACTCATCAATATAATTATTGACTGCAGCTACAATAAAATGAAAAGGATTGTGCTATTTGACTTAGATGGAACGATAACCAAACAAGATACCTTACTGGAATTTGTTATTTATTTATACCAAAGTCAATTTTCATTTTTATATTGCCAGAAGAACATAAGTATGTTTTTTAAAAAACAATAGTTTTGTTTCTATAAACAAAAACCTGCTCATTAAACACCAATCTTAATGATTTTGCCAATACAATTTTTTCTACATCCCGGCCTGCCTGGGCCATCTCTCGGGCACTTTGGGTATGGTCAACAGGAATAACACTTTGAGCGATAATTGGCCCTTCGTCCAGGTCATGGTTTACAAAATGTGCTGTAGCCCCAATAATTTTTACACCTCTTTCATACGCCTGTGCATAAGGGTTTGCGCCTATGAATGCCGGTAAAAAAGAATGGTGGATGTTAATGATTTTATTGTTGAAGTGGGAAACAAATTCTTTGGTAAGGATACGCATATATTTTGCCAAAACCACAAAATCAGGCTTATACTGCTTTATCACCCCTAAAACTTCCTCTTCATGCCTTTCCCTCGATTTTCCTTCATGGCCGACATAATGATAGGGGATATCAAATTTACTTGTCAGATCTTGCAATACATTATAGTTGCTGATCACAGCAAGAATATTTGCGCTAAGCTCATTAAAAGCCTGACGGATTAATAAATCGCTTAGGCAATGATGTTCTTTAGTTGCTAAAATAACTATGTTTTTCTTCTGTGGGTCTGAAAGCTTTATATCAACAGCATCAGGCAAAATATCCCGTAAATCCTGCAACAAAGTTTCCCGGTCTAACTCACCGGAAAATTCTGTGCGCATAAAAAAATGATTGGAATTGCGTTCTACAAATTCACCATTACTGATCACGTTCAAAGCATATTTGTACAAGACACTGGTGATTTTATATACAAGGCCACGTTGGTCAGGGCAGTTTATTAGCAGTATGTGATTCATCAAATTTAATGTTTATACAAGTTGGAAAGTTAAAAATTTAAATTCAAACCGAACATAAAAATCTACTGTTCTCAAATTCAATTCGAATAATTCGTTGCCCAAAAAAATCCCAAAATATAGCTATAAAAAATGCCAGAAAATTTCAGTTGCTGAAATCAATCTGCTAAATCACAAAAATCAAACTTGATAGTATAGACATATAAAAAACAAGGCAATCAAGATGCTCATAATAAGCATTAATTTTTTCATAGAAAAGGTTGCCAAATCTGCAAAACTGGAATAATAATAGTACAATCTAGACCCTATGTTATTCGGAAAGCTTAATTTCATTTAAATTTTTTTAATGGTTTTTAATCCTGGTGCAAAAGTACGATATTTTTAATAATTTAATGGAAATCGTTCAACTATTTCTGTATTAATCTTTAAACTTAAATGATTAATAAAATAATCATCTTAAATTTATGAATTTGATATTTACAGATTAAGATAATTGGCATTATTAGGGAATTCCGAATAGTCGTTTATATTTATTTCGTTATATCCCATTTTACCACCAAATTATATCCCATCCCTAAACTTTTTTTTAACTTCAGGAAAACTGCAGATTATGTCACAAACCACTGTTCGTTTTTGAACAAAATATGTTCATTTTCGAACATTTTATTTTATAGAGAATGATATTCAATCGTAAAACACACTGTAAATCAACAATTTAATATATGGCATTGATATTGAATAACCATCTTAAACAAAACACTCTTCGTATATGATCAAGCTTAATAATATTGACTACTACTTTGATGGAAAATTTCAAAGAACGTTTATACTTAAGAGAATAGATCTTGAAATTAAAGATGGGGAATTTGTAACCATCATGGGACCAAGTGGCTCAGGAAAATCCACATTATTAAATATTATAGGAATGCTTGATTCGGCTTCGGCAGGTGAATATTATTTTATGGATGAGCCTGTCCATCTTATCAAGGAAAAAAAACGGGCTGAATTACATAAGTACCACATCGGATTTATATTTCAGGCTTACCACCTCATAGATGAGCTCACTGTATATGAAAACATTGAAACCCCTCTTTTGTACAAAGGGGTAAAATCTTCAGAAAGAAAGGCATTGGTAGCTGAGATGTTGGACAGGTTCCAGATTGTAGCTAAAAAAGATTTATTCCCCGCCCAACTTTCAGGAGGGCAACAGCAGCTGGTTGGCATAGCCAGGGCACTTATTTCCAATCCTAAATTATTACTGGCAGATGAAGCCACTGGAAACCTGCACTCGGAACAAGGCGAAAAAATTATGGAAATATTTCAGGAACTAAATAAAGAAGGCATTACCATTATACAGGTAACACATTCTGCAGAAAACGCTGCTTATAGCAAAAGGATTATCCATTTACTTGATGGCTATGTGAACCGTGATGAGGTGAACATGCCAATGGCCACAAAACATTAAAATACAAAAGATGCAAAAGATAGTCGTAGCGTTACTTACATTTTTTTCACCCATTTTTGCGCAATCCCAAACAACTATTGTTTCATATGATGAAGCAGTAAAATTGGCCCTTGAACAAAACCTTCTAATAAAAAGGGAAGAAAATCAACTTAATATTTTTAGGGCTGATAAGCTGGAGACACAGGGAAGGTTTATCCCTTCTGTTTCATTGAATGGAAATGCTGACCAGACTTCCGGACGCCAGTTTGACCTCACTTCCGGGCAATTGGTCACACAAACAAGCCAGCGCCTAAGCATGGGAGTAAATGCATCCTTGGTGTTATTTGATGGTTTTAACAGGATAAACTCCATAAAACAAGCCCAATATAATTTTCAGGCCCAGCAAAATAGCCGAGACAGGATAAAGCAGCAGGTAGTGTTTTTGACAACACAACAATTTTTACAGGTATTATTAGACAAAGAGCTGGTGAAAATCGCTGCACAAAACCTTGAAGAACAAAAAATACTTCTGGAAAGGTTGAAAGAATTTTCGGATGTTGGTACTGTGCCTATTACGGATTACTACAATCAAAATGCGGCAGTAAAACGATTGGAAATGGAATTGCTTCAGGCACAAAATCAGCTTCTTTCTGACAAAGCCATTTTTGCTCAGACCATACAATTCGACCCCAAATCAGATTTTACCCTTAAGGAACCTGTTTGGGTGGAAAAAAAATCACAGTTGGATCAGTTTAACCTTTTTGAACTGTATGAATTAGCCTTGGAAAACAGAAAAGATTTCAAGCAACAAAACCTTATTACTTCTGCTGAAAACCTAAATATCCGTATCGCCAGGGGTCAGCTTCTCCCCTCCCTTTCAGCATATTATAATTATGGAACAGGTTTTTCTTCGGTCTATAAAAGAGAAGACCCAGAAACGAAGCTTTTCGATGTAGTGCCTCTGGCCGATCAATTATTTTCCGACAATTTATTTAGCTCCTTTGGGGTTTCGCTGCGGGTTCCCATCCTGGACAATTTTTCCACAAGGGCGAGGATTTCAAGGGCAAAAAATTTTGCAGAAAACCAGCAACTTGTTGCTGAAGACCTAAAAAGGACAATTTTTAATGAAGTACAAGGGGCATACCTTGACTATAATGCCATGACAGATCGATATGAAGCTGCTGAAGAAACGATACAAGCCGCAGAATTAGCTTTCAATGCACAAAAGGAACGGTTTGCTATAGGTTTGGGAAATCTTCTTGAATATACTGCCGCAAACACAGCTTTGGTTCGGGGCCAGTCAGAACTTGTTCAAGCTCAATTTTCTTTGGCATTTCAAAAATCTATTTTGGATTATTATACTGGAACATTGGCTATAAACCAAGATGTTAATTAGCTTTTCTAACCTTAATGAGGAAACTTTGGCTGGGGTTTTTTACAAGAAGTTGATGTAATTCGGTTTCTGAAAAACCTTCTTTTTGTAAAGCAGGGATATAAAGATCATACAACGAAGTATAAGGACGAAAATCTCCCCCTTCAGCCTCCCCTACCTGATACCATCCTGCATCGTGTGAAAGCAAGACCTTTCCTAAGAGTCCATTTTCTTTCATAGATTTTACAAATTCTACATGTTCTGTAATAGTTTCGGGGCCTATGCCATCAAACTCCACCCATGCACCCATTGTACCAATTTTGGTGTGGAATGAAGTATCCTTCTCTCCCTGTGCATGTACCCACCTGAATGCTTCCGGTGAAACCCCATTTTCTATTAAGATTTCAATTTCTTCAAGTGCTGCTGCACCATCTCCTGTATGGGCCGATATGGTAAGTCCCGTAACAAGGTGAGTAAATGCAGCAGCTTTTAGCAACTTTTTATTTACTTCAGTCAAGGGTCCTTTATCCACACCTGTCTTTATAAAACCTGGCAGAATCTTCGTGCCGTCAATTCCATTTTTACTTTCCCTTATCCACCGTTCTGCTATTTTTTCAGCATCCTCTAGAAATGCATGTTCAGGCAAATATTTTCCTTCCATTGCGCCATAATATCCTGTATTTGAAATTATTAGAAGACCACTCGCTTTAGATAGCCTTTGCAAAAGCTTGACATTACGTCCAAGATATAATGGCGTGCACTCAACTATCGTATTGCAACCTTTCTTTTTGACTTGCTTTAAATATGGCAATACCTTTTTATATACCTGCTCTTCATCATACCTATTTTGGTTTACCTGATCAGCTCCAATAAAATCAACAAGGATATGTTCATGAACAAGTGTAACACCTAAATCATCGATCATCACATCTCCAGTAACAGTAGGGATTTTATTGCCTATTGATTTATTTAAATGGCACGTGGATGGAAGAAATAACATCCCAGCAAAAGAAAAAGTGGTGTTTAGGAATTGCCTTCTTTTTATTTTAATCATAGACGCAGGATTAATACTAATTAATAAAGATGTTGTCCATTGAAGATATTATTAATCATCAATTTAAAATTCTGTAAGAAACAGTTATGAAGGAAATGATGATCCCACCTTTCTGTCAAGTTATAAGAATTAAATCAATAAGAAATTGTTTATAATTTTCAATTTATTAGTTTTAATCTGCGTTTTAACGGAATTGATGTAAAAAATATAAATGTTCCAATCAAAAAAAGATTTTTTCTCAAAAAAGTCGATAGGCTTATTATTTGGGCCATTACTGTTTTTAACCATAATATTGCTGCCACCACCTGAAGGGATGTCTATTGAAGCAAGGAACGTTTTGGCTTGCACTGTGTGGGTAGCGATTTGGTGGATCACAGAGGCTGCCCCCATACCCGTTACTTCCTTATTGCCAATTGTAGTTTTTCCGCTAACAGGGGCCTTGTCCTTAAAATCAACCACAGAAGCTTACGGCAATCCTATAGTATTTTTGTACCTTGGAGGATTTGTCATAGCCATTGCCATGGAAAAATGGAACCTGCACAAAAGAATAGCCCTAAATATAGTAAAAGCGATTGGGGTAAATCAAAAAAAAATTGTACTTGGATTTATGGTTGCCACTGCTTTTTTATCAATGTGGATATCAAACTCTGCAACTGCCATGATGATGCTGCCCATTGGGGTTGCAATTATTATGCAGATATCATTGGCTCCTGAAAAAGAAGGTGCGCAATTTAAGAATAATTTTGGTGTTGCGCTGATGTTGTCAATCGCTTATTCAGCTTCTATAGGAGGCTTGGCAACTTTAGTAGGAACGCCTACCAACGCTGTTTTGGCTGCAATTGTAAAGCAACTTTATAATTTTGAAATATCGTTTGCAATCTGGGCGGTTTTTGCTTTCCCTCTGGTAATTTTCCTTTTGATAGTATGTTGGTATTACCTTGTATATATTGCCTTTCCCTTGCAGGACCAAGATAATCAATTTGGTCAGGAAGAAATTTCCAGGCAGGCCGAGGCACTTCCAAAAATAAGCTGGGAAGAAAAATGGGTCATGGCGGTTTTTTCATTTACTGCCTTCCTTTGGGTCACCCGGTCATTTTTACTGGATCAAATCCTTCTGGGCCTAGACGATAGCATCATTGCCATAACCGGGGCAATTACACTTTTTCTGATACCCACTAAAAGTGGCACGGGTTTTATACTTACCTGGGAAGCTTCAAGAAGTTTGCCATGGGGCTTGTTGCTCTTGTTTGGTGGCGGACTTGCCATTGCTTCGGCATTTAAAGATTCTGGACTGGCAACATGGATCGGTGCGCAGATGAACCTCATCCAAGGCATGGAACTGTTCCTCCTTTTATTAATATTGGTAACTGCAATTAATTTTTTAACAGAAATCACCTCTAATGTAGCCACCGCAACAATGATGCTCCCCATCCTGGCATCTATTGCCACAGCCATTTGCATCCACCCTTTCGGGCCGATGGTAGCTGCTTGCATGGCAGCATCCTGTGCCTTTATGCTTCCTGTAGCCACACCTCCCAATGCAGTCGTTTTTGGCTCGGGATATATAAAAATGGGAGATATGGTAAAAGCAGGCTTTTGGCTCAACATTATTTCAATAGCCGCCATCACTTTTTATGTTTATTATATCCTTCCACTCGTTTGGGGAATAGACCTTTTTAGCCTCCCTGATTTTATCCAAAAATAAAAAACTTGCATTATTGTTGTTCAAAAACCTTTTTCAATAATTCAGTGGACCTTGCGGCAGGGTTTTTCCTGATATTGGCTTCTTCTTGGGCTACAAGGAAAAACAAACCAGCCATTGCTTTATCAGTAGCATACGCATTAAGATCTTCATTTATTTTTTGTACTCCGGGTATCCTGTTATATGTAGTTACCAGGTCAGTATAATAGCGGGTGGCATTTACCTGATCCAAAGCTTTTTGTATGATCGGACTAAATTTTTCTTCCAATTGAGCAGAAGTAGTGCGTTCTAAATAGGCTGTTGCTGCATTATTGTCACCTTTCAAAATGCCCCATGCATCTTGTATGGTCATAGAGCGTATCGCACTTACAAAAATGGGCTTGGCTTCTGCAGCTGCTTTTTCAGCTCCCCTGTTAAGTGTGGTGATAAATTGGTCCACCTCTTTTCCCATACCAATTTGGCGCAACCTGGATTCTACTTTTTGGATTTCTGGTGGCAAAGGTATTTTAATATTGGAATTGCCCAAGTACCCATCAACTTTTGAAGCTGCATCAGCCCCTTCAGATATGCCTTTCGTCAATGCCTCTTTCAGGCCTTGGGCTACATCTTGGGAAGTCAATCCTGGATTTAGCACATCCCCTATGGTCTGTGAAACCTGTTGCGTGGTGCATCCCAATAAAAATAAACAGAAAATGGTGACAGCAATGTAAAGTGAACTTTTCATAATAATTTTTTATGTGAAAATTAAACTACTCAAAAAGTAAAAAAATATCTTTTTAAGTTTTGATAAAATGCAATTTTGCGCCTAATTGTTTGGCAACAGAACTTAGATTAATCTAAATATTTAGATTTACTTTGGAAAACCAATTGTTGTGCCAGATATGCAATCTAAGGCAAAATAATATTATTGGGAAACATATCAGCTATATAACTTCGCATAATAATAAATAATGAAAAGTATAAACGCAGAAATCATTACCATCGGTGACGAAATTCTTTATGGTCAAATTTTAGATACCAATACCCATTGGTTGAGTATTGAGTTGGACAGAATAGGCGTCCGCATTGTCCGGAAAACAACAATTGGTGATCAAGAAGGCCAGATCTTACAAGTTTTTTCGGAAGCAGAAAGCCGTGCCGATATTATATTGATAACGGGTGGTTTAGGCCCTACCAATGACGACCTGACAAAACCTACCTTGTCAAAATATTTTAATTCACCACTGAAAATAAATGATCAGGCACTTAAAGAGTTGACTGAATTGTTCCAGGAACGAGGAAAAGAACTTACAGCACTAAACCGCAAACAGGCGGAATTGCCGGAATGCTGCAAGATGATCCCAAATAAAAATGGTACTGCCGCAGGCATGTGGTTTGAAAAAGATGGAAAAATTTTCGTCTCCATGCCCGGTGTGCCCCATGAAATGAAAGCTATGATGGAATCATCCATTCTTCCTGCTTTAAAAAAGCAATTTCAAACTCCCGTAATTTTCCATAAAATGATAAAAACTGTAGGGATTGGTGAATCCTGGCTCTCTGACCTTATCAAAAATTGGGAAAACAATTTGCCTGCAAACATCAAACTAGCCTACCTGCCAAGCATCGGGCATGTGAAATTAAGGCTCACGGCTTCAGGAAATTCTTTAGAGCTGTTGAAGCAAGAAGTAGATGAACAAATAAAACTGCTTTTGCCTTTTGCCGAAAAGTATATTTATGGCTATGATAATACCACCCTTGAAGAAGCAGTTGGTCAATTATTGAAAAACACCAATCAAACTATTGCTACTGCTGAAAGTTGTACCGGCGGGGCTATTGCAAAACAAATTACCAGTGTACCCGGAAGCTCGGCATATTTCAGGGGCGGCATTATACCTTACCACAATGACATTAAGGAGGAAATATTGGGGGTGGAAAAATCTACCCTTATAAGCTTTGGTGCGGTAAGTGAAGAAACCGTAAAAGAAATGGCTATAAATGTAAGGAAACTTTTAAATGCAAGTATAGGCATAGCCAGCAGCGGAATAGCTGGCCCTTCTGGAGGCACAAAAGAAAAACCCGTTGGGACCGTTTGGGTGGCATATAGTTCAGAAGGAACAACTTTTGCAAAAAAGCTCATGCTGGGAAATGACCGTACTGTAAACATTGAACAAACGATAATCGCAGTTTTAAATTTAGTAAGGCTGCAACTTTCAAATGTTGTTATTTAATTAAAACAAAAATAAACCTTAAATTGGCTGCGAAGAATTATAAAACTTATAAGTTTTAAGTTTTAATTTTTATACCAGGAATTTTACATTCTATTTTTTTAACGATTCGTAATATATGGCACTAGTAGAAATGGTAATGCCCAAAATGGGCGAGAGTATTATGGAAGGCACCATCCTCAATTGGTTAAAGAAAGAAGGGGATAAAATAGAACAAGACGAATCAGTACTGGAAGTAGCTACTGATAAAGTTGATACGGAAGTGCCTGCTATTCATGGTGGAATATTGAAACAGATCCTTGCAAAAGAAGGCGAAGTTGTGGCTGTAGGAAAACCAATAGCCATACTCAGCACAGATGATGAAGGCGAAAATAATACAGAAGACGATAATCAAAATAATAAAGAGTTTCAGTCATCAAAAGCTGAAGAAACGGCAGTGCCTGACCAAGTCACAGCTTCTGAAGTAGAAATAACTGGTGAAAGCAAACTTGAACAGCCTGTAAAAGGCAGATTTTATTCTCCATTGGTTATGAATATTGCACGCCAGGAGAAAATTTCCATGGAGGAATTGGAGTATATCGCAGGAACAGGAAAAGAAGACAGGGTATCCAAAAAAGATATTTTAAATTATCTGCAGGTAAAAAAAGGCAAGTATAACACTTCCACAGAAATCTCAACTGCTACAACTCCTTATTGGCAAGACAAAAATATACAGCCTGACTTTGTGAAGGAAGTATCTTCTGCTGATAATGATTTAAAGTCCTTCCCCTCTTTGCATGCCGAAGAGGAAATTATTCAGATGGACCGCATGCGTAAAATGATAGCAGAAAGAATGGTGGCATCCAAAAGGATTTCACCTCATGTAACATCATTTGTTGAAGCTGATGTCACCACAATTGTAATGTGGAGAAATAAATACAAAAATGAATTCAAAAACAAAACTGGTGATAGCTTAACCTATACCCCCATTTTTATAGAAGCAGTAGTAAAAGCCATTAAAGATTACCCAATGGTAAATGTGAGCGTGGATGGGGACAGGATCATAAAAAAGAACAATATAAATATAGGTATGGCAGTGGCACTTCCTACTGGAAACCTTATTGTACCTGTAATCAAAAATGCTGATCAATATAATATAGCAGGGCTTACGGCAAAGGTAAACGACCTGGCACGAAGGGCAAGGATCGGAAAAATTACTCCAGATGAGCTTAGCGGTGGTACCTATTCCATCTCAAACGTGGGATCATTTGGAAATATAATGGGCACTCCTATTATAATGCAACCACAAGTTGCCATTCTGGCTTTAGGTGCTATAGTAAAAAAACCCGCAGTTATCGAAACCCCTGCTGGTGATGCTATTGCCATAAGGCATAAAATGTTCCTTTCTCATTCATATGACCATAGGGTTGTTGATGGAGCTTTGGGCGGCATGTTTGTAAGAAGGGTAGCTGATTACCTGGAAAGGTTTGAAATTAATAGGGGAATTTAAATCAAAAAATTATTCAATCCTTTTTGGACACTCTAATCAGAAAATTGTGAATGTATTTTTAGTGTAATAAAATTTAACAAATGTATAATATTAAAAAAAGCTAAATTAAAATATAATATGTATATTTAATTGTTGATAAAATCTGCGGAACAATTATTGTAATTAATTAGCTTATGAAAAAAAACATACTTTCTATAATATTTTTATTTGCCATATCTTCCAATTTATATATTCCGTTACTGGCATTTAATTTAAATGCAGATTTTAAAGATAAAGCATCCCATTTAGATTTATCTACAGGTATTATAGAAAAGTTAATGATGCCAGGAAATGATACCAGCAAAATATCAATTGTCAGCCGTGGAAACCTTTCACCAGAAAAATCTTTTAATTATTCCAATACCAGCCTCAGTCAAAATGTAAGTTTTGATTTAAAAACTATATCAAAAAGAAAATTCAGTGTAAGCTTTCTAAACAAAAACCAGGCGCAGGTAGCGGTGAAAATCTATGATGTAATTGGCAATTTGATCATTGAGGAAAATGTAATTGGAAAAGGTTATTTTTATAAAGAATATGACTTGTCTTTTTATAAATCTGATTTGTTTATAATAGAAGTAGGTAACTCAAAATATAATAAAACAAAAAGCCTGGTGGCTGGCTAATTTTATTCTTGATCTGAGATTCGATTCTTATCATCCTCTAAAAACTCTTAGCATAATATCAATGTTGGTTATTAGCTAAATAGTCTCCCATATCAATTTAAACAATTAGGAATATCAGCAAAAAAGTAACTCCAAGAACAAATTGTTAATGGTTAATGATGGGATTATGAAAAACCTGACATCCTAATATAATAATAAATAACCTCCATATTCACTGTTTTTATGAAGCATTCCCACAATTCAAAAAAAATATACAAGGCTGTAAAACAATATTAAAAAAACAATAGTCTTTTATTTTATCATGGATGGATCATTTACCTTGCATGAAGACAATACAGGTAAAACATGGCGATAATAAGTAAGGCAAAAATATTATTAAAAGTTAACACCGTATTAAAAAATTACCTTATTTCAAGTGAAAGAGGTACCAATCTCCCTATATCTTATAAAGATTTATGTCTTTTTGAAGATTCCATTCCTTTAGCAGAGCCAAATTACGATGGGATAAGATGGGAAACGCTGCAATATAACCCTGAGCAAGCCAAGGATCTGCACACGGGCCTGGTAAATATGTATGCCTACCTGAAAGCTGATGGTGATGTAACAGCGATGGAACATTTACGAATTGAAAGGTTAGACCAATTTATATTTGGAAAAACGAAGCCAATTCGCATAAAAATAGTAAATCCTCATAATGGGAACTTTGATTATTTTTACATTAAAATTGCGGATGCATCCAGGATCTATGGCCTTGAAATAGAGCATTTTTTATCGCCCCATCGCATGAATTATTTGGTGGGAAAAGATACAATCCTTGAAGAACATATTCACGGGATACCCGGAGATACTTTTATTTTGAACCACCTCACAGATAAAAGTTTAAACACAATCCAGTTGGCAAAAGAATTTGTAAAATTTAATGAGCGATGCTGGGTAAGGCTTTTAGGCGACATGCACCCCGGAAATTTTGTGGTTATGGCCACCCCTGATTTTGAAGGAGTAAATTATAAAATAAGGTCAATCGATTTTGACCAACAATCATATGAAGGTAAAAAAGCTATATACTCCCCACAAAGCTTTAAGCGGAACAGTCCTTTTGTAGGGCTTGTTTCAGATCACCTGGACCAACAGTCCATCAAGCAATATCAGAAAGAAGAGCGTTCTTTATTAGCCAAAAGAATAAGGTCCTCACACAGTCAAATCAAAAAACTTACTGAAGCAATGGCCCGTGACGTTACTTCTTTTCCCCAAAATGTGGACTTGCTTAAAGCACAACTTGCCGAACACTATAAAGCGAAGGAGTTCTTAACCTGTAAGAACATGGGTGAAATCTTTGTTATGAGTTTAAAACAGCTATTTCCCAAAAAATCGTAGTTTCATCAAATATTTCTTTTAAAATATAAAACCATTTCAGGTTTTTTTTACGTAATTTTTATTACACAAAAAAATTTCAAGTATACTTTTTTATAAATGTTCTATGTTTTTGTGAAAGGTTTTTTCCGATAAAACACCCATGGCATATTTATTGAAGAGGGTTTATTATTTTAAATTATCAACCAATGGGCATTCTAACATTTTTTTTAGGAAAGGTTTTCTGCATCCTGCTGTTTTTTAATCTTTTTACCAGATGTGAAGCTGAAAAACCTCAAACTGGAACAGGCAAGGTGAATCTTTCTGTCGTAGAACCTATAAAAGCCAATGATAAAATTTCCGCTATCTATATTTCAATAAAAAAAATTGAGTTAAAAGGCCCTGATGGATGGACCACCTACAAGAACTTTGATAAGCCAATGCAATTGAACCTTCTGGACGCTGAAGCAAATAAAAGCTATTTTTTAGGAGAAAAATTACTGCCTGCAGGCCACTATCAGGAGGCCAGGCTGATATTGGACAGCCGTAATAAAAAACATAGTGATCTTACTATAACCTCAGAGTGCTACCTGGAATATAAAGATGGAGAAATTAAACCTGTATTCATACCCAACAGCT
>JALZND010000643.1 GCA_030857845.1 Bacteroidota bacterium
ACTTTAAGTCTAGGTACTTGCCATACACTTCCATCCGTATGGTATCGCCGGGCATCACGCTCAATGACTTTGCAGGGCCCATGCTTTCTAGCAGAAGGCCTGTAAGCCACAGGCTTTGGAGGAAATTCATTTCCCTGTCGAATAGAAGGAAATTAAAGTAGGCGGTGGTGCTGTGGCGGTTTCAAGGCTACTATTGAATCATTGGGCTGTCGCTATTGTCTATTACATACCATTAGTTTCCCTTGACTTCTCCGGGTCACAGACCCTGCTTTTCATTAAGGGTTTTAAGTCTCCTGCGGAAGACTTAAAACAACGGGGGTAAATCTTTCAATCATAAAACTTGGAAATCCCCCTTATTATATATAATAAATGATTCATGCCCATCTTTTCCTTTTAAAATTTTAAGTGTTTTTTCATTTTCAAAATTTATAATTAAATTATTAGATAAATCAACATTTGCCTTAATTACAGTAGTTTCTAATAGAATATTAAGCGAAAAATATTCTCTACCAGTAGAATATCTCCACTTTTGAGACGCACCATTTAATTCAAAAAAGTCAATACCATGGCCAACTTCGATCAGTAAATCCTCACTAAAATGAAGTTGTACCTGATACAACCCGAAGCTTATCTGCATCAATGTTTTTCCAATCAGGAAATGTAAGTCTTTTTTTATATCCATTTATTTAAATAAAAAATGCCATAAATCTGGTGATAATGTCTTTCCTGTCCCCGGATTATATGCTTGCCCATAGCTATTATAAAAAACAACATATCCCTTAGGTGCATAACTAGTTGGTCCCATTACTCTAATCATGTTAGCATTACCCGTAGAACCAGGTGCTTGATATACCCAGCCATTACCATTATTTGCTGGCCTAACACCATAGTTTGAAGGTATATCAAGTATAACTTTGGATCCATCAGGATTAGTTACAACTTTTCCATTAGAATAACTATGAGATTTAGAAGTATAATTTCTATTCCATCCATCCTTAGGTTGATCAGGAGTTAACTCAGGAGGTCCTAATTCTATATTAGTTTTAGGATTATAACCAAATTTCCAAAAATCTTTTGTAAGTCTTTCAGCATCACCAAATTTCCAGCTTGGTCCATCTTCCCATTTGAAACTAAAAGAACTTGTCCCAGGAACCTTAGGAGCTCCTGTCCAGATATTATTACCTTTAACCCCAGCAATTGTTCCTCCAATTAAAGCACCACCAATTCCCCCTATTAAAGCTCCCCTCCCTGCATCAAGAAATGAGGCTTTCCAATCCCCCTTAGTATCGTAAGCTGTATTTGCAAAACCTAAAGTAAAACCAGAACCAGCACCCAATATCCCTCCAGCAATTGCGCCGGTACCTATTACTGGCGCCAATGCTGCACCTCCTATTGTTGCGCCAGCACCTACAGCGGCGCCAACACCAAAATAATATGCTCCATCCCAAAAATTATTGACTTTACCTTGAGAAGCAGCAATTCCAAGATTAATTCCACCACTTACTACAGCAACAATTCCAACTACTGCCAAAAACGCCAACTCCCCATCCGGATCCACCATCATTACCGGGTTATTGCCCATTCCCACATAAGGCGATGCAAACTGCCCCTGCGGATCCACCCCAAACCACCTTCCCACTGCAGCATCATACTGCCGTGCATGGAAATCTGACCATTGGGTCAGCTCTTCATAGGTCTTTCCTTGGAATAAATCTTTGGTGGCTTTTTCTCCCTGCCTTACCCAATTGCTTGCTACCAATCCATAAGGATAATAATCTATCGTCTGAACTATATAGCTTTCAGAAGACATAATGCTAAAATCGTCAAAGAACACCTCCCCACTTCCTACACTGCCATCATTGCTCAAATAAATGTACACATAACCTGGCTCTTCGGCAATGAATTCCTGGGATAATTTTTCGTGGGCTTTATTGGTGCCATCTTCCAGTCCGGCTTCCGACATTTGCACAAAACCACCATTTTTGAAATTCATCTCCCTGTCGAAGAACAGGT
>JALZND010000644.1 GCA_030857845.1 Bacteroidota bacterium
ATGTAGTATTGATTTGTAAGAAAGATGAGGAGCAGAA
The DNA here is from genome assembly GCA_030857845.1 of Bacteroidota bacterium. Lineage (GTDB taxonomy): Bacteria > Bacteroidota > Bacteroidia > Cytophagales > Cyclobacteriaceae > JALZND01. The sequence continues at coordinate 38 of JALZND010000644.1, forward strand.
ATTCAGGGAATTTACCAGCGATGTAAAATCAAAAAAAGGGAATTTATTTTTATGATTTCCATTAAATTTTATGGTTCTATGTGCTACAATACCGAAAAGTTTTGTTTTTTTAGCAAAATCTAAAATCCATTTTTTTAAACATTAGTATTCTTGATAAGATTTTTTCCCCTGTTGCAGTTATCCTGTACCTACAGGTATGGGGCAACTTTTGTACAAGTTTATGTGCCCTTAGTTTTGCGATCAACCTTGTTACTTTCCCACTTGTCTTTTTTATGTTTTCGGTATATTGTTTTGGAAAAAATCCCTGCTCTGTTAAAATAAGCCTCAGGTTTTTATTGGAAAAACCCCGGATTTTAAATGAACCATTCAGCACGGTATTAAATACTGCCGAGTAAAATTCATTTAGCGGGTTAAGGGATGGGTATTTTCTGGGTTTGGATCCTGCCCTTGTAGATAGGTTTGCCTCCACCCCATTACATAGGTTTTCTATTTTATTGTCCAATGTGTTTTCCCTGTCCACAGACATCAGACTGTTAATATACCTCATGTTGCATGCCTTGGCGACTTGTGCATATCGGTATAGGTTTGAAATAGATTTGCCCATTGGCACCCATTTTTTCCTGCCCAATGGGTTTGGGTTACGGATGCTAAAAGCATTTGAATTGTTGATTGTCGTTTCTATTCGTAATACGGTGTCTTTGTCGTACATCTTGATCGAGTTTTGGTCAAGTGTAAATTTGACTCGGAACCCTTGGTTCCAGAAGTATTTCCTGTCGGAGACGGTCTCTCCCTTGCATAGGCTGGGCAGCTTTCTTCCAAAAAACGTATATATATTTGTTCCCATTTGGCACAAAGAGGCATATTCAATAAAGTAAGGATAGTACCTTTCCAGTCCTTCCCGGCTTTTATAAAGTATATCGCTGGCATATTCACTTTCTTCTATCATCCATTTATAGCCGCTCCCCCCGAACAGTTCCTTGATCCGGGGAAGACAGCAATTTAGCTGTTCTGCAAAGCGGTCAAACATAGGGGCCCACTTCTTCTCCTGAAACTTGTCACAGATGAACTGCGCCCTTTCCAGGTCGGCCACCCAAGTGATAGAGTTATTGTAGTAGGTATAGGCAACCCCTTCTTTATCCAGTTGCTTTTTCAGGTATTCTTTTCCATTAATATAGATCTGGATATTGAACGGGAACCAGGTCTGTAGCCTCACATGCATAAAACCAAATTCCCTGTCCTGATAATAAAGATAATAATGGAGGCATTTTCTTAGGCGTGTTGACTTTTCAAGTTTTTTGGTTTTGCCATTATATTCTATACTCAAACAATAACAAGGCTCAACACAGGACAACACACAGATCAGGCCTTCTGTGATACCTTTTTCCTTTTGGATCTTTTTGGCCAAAGATTCTTTGGAAACACCTGCACTTTGTAAATATTGCCAAGGGCATCCGGCCTGTTCAATAATTTGATCTATGTGGCCCTTGATTTTTTTATTGATCTTCAAAACATATTCCTTAAATCCTGTCAGCCGTACGTCTTCTTGGCTAAGAAAATAATAAAAGTTGTTGTTAAAGAGAAAGTTTCCTATAAAACCTTTGAAGATCATCCTATCGAAACCGTGCAATATACCATAGAGGTGGTCTTTATATTTTTCTGTAAATTGTTCCATGATCTTTTATTTTTATAAATAATAAAGATCATTTTTGTTTGCAGCCTTGTGCTGCGGTATGAATCATAGTGGGTAAAGATAAAAATTTTAGTTCCAGGTGAGGTATCCTGGAAAATTCATTGGGTAAATTAATTTCTATTTTTCTTGCGCAAAGCAACAGCTTTTTCACCTTTTGCAGCTTTCGCCCTCCTGGGCCGGGCAGGCCCCGTTTCCCCGACAACGCTTATTTTTATCCGCACATGCTCTCCTGACCTTAAAGATAAAAAAAGGCGTCTTACGGAGAAACTGTAAAAGGTTAGAG
>JALZND010000645.1 GCA_030857845.1 Bacteroidota bacterium
TCACCCTCTAGTTCGGCCTTTTCACCTTCTATTCGGCCAATTACCCTCAATATGAGCTTATAATAGATAATGAATTAGCGATGCAAAATGTAAAATCTCGACATTTTGATCGGAAGTACTTATGTACAGGGATTTGTCAGGATCAATACCTTTTATAAAAGTATATAACCAGGCAGCTCCTGAATACAGAAAGTTGCCAAAAGATATATTGAACTTGTTTATTAAAAGTGAACATGGGGAAATGGTGCCTTATTCTGCATTTATGAAAATGGAAAAAAAACAAGGCCCCAATGAAATTACCCGTTTCAATCTCTATACCTCCTCTTCCATTAAGGGTGTTCGTCATGAACTTCAAAATGAGATGGGCAAAACGCCACCAATTGCCATGGGAAAAGCAAATATCCTATTAAAAAAATAAACAATATGGAAGAATATTTTCCCTCATAATTTCTAAGATAAAAAATAAATGTGGAATTAAAAATTAACTTGTAAAGCCAGTTTATTCCTATATGACCTACCTTAAAGTTTCCCATATGAGGGAATAATTATTACCTATGCTGAACATATGAATGACCTTGAAGATGATCATTCCATGTGCTACAGGTAGATTATAGCCCAACTCTAACGCCCGATAAACTAAGAGAAAAGAAAACATTTTGCAATTATAAAATTCATAAAAAAAATATGTATCATCCGGCATGTCTCTTCTTTTTCAAATTTGCATAGAGGACATCAAATAATTGATTAAGATTCTTTAGACATGTTGTTGTTTAAAAAATAAAGTAATGTTTTAATTAAATTTGGAAAAGCATTTTTTAATCCATCATTTTTGTCCTTATCTCCACATCACTATGAAGTGTTCTGTGTACAGGGCATTTATCTGCTATTTCAAGCATGCGCTGCTGCTGGCTTTCGTCAAGATTTCCAGTCAGCCTGATTTCTCTGTTAAAAACATCTATTTTGGCTGATTTACGCTCCGTTTGTTGGAAATCTTCGGCATGATCTTTTGAATGGGTAATGTACACTTCCACGTCCTCAAGCTCCCATTTTTTATGCTTTGCATACATTTTAATGGTCATGGCAGTACAAGCTGCAAGACTGGAAGCCAGTAAGTCGTAAGGTGTAGGGCCATAATTTTCTCCTCCTACTTCAGCCGGTTCATCCGAAATCAGGTAATGCTTTCCGATTTTTAATGAGGTTGTGTATTTATGGCCTTTCTCTAAAAGAGCAGCCACCTGATGGCTGGAAATAATTTCCTTCTGCACCTGTTCATTAATATAGCGCCTTGACCAGCTGGCTATTACCTCTCCAGCATATTGAGAGTCTTCTTTATTCGAAAGCAAATGATCTGCTCCATCCAGTGAAACAAAACTTTTGGGATGGAATGCCGCACTAAATAACTCAGCAGCATTATTTATCCCTACAATACTGTCTTGTGGAGAATGAAGGATTAATATAGCTTTCCTCATTTTTTGCAATAATTCTGATAGAGGATGTTTTTCGAGGTCTTCAAGAAACTGGTTTTTAATGGTAAACTTCCTGCCACCCAGATTTACAAGAGCTTCTCCTGTTTTTTGAATATCTTCGATGCTGCCTTCAAATAGATGTCTGACATGAGAAGGGTGAGCAGGAGCTCCAATGGTGGCAACAGCTTTTACAGAATCTATTTCCATTGCACCAAAAATCACTGCCGCTCCACCAAGGGAATGGCCAATAAGCAGGGATGGGCTTTCGTATTTCTCCTTTAAAAAATGAGCCGCAGCTACAAGATCTTCGACATTACCTGAAAAATTGGTTTTGGAAAAATCACCCTCACTATCTCCAAGCCCGGTAAAATCAAACTGTAAAACGCCAAAGCCCCGAAGCAAGAGCGCACGGCTAATATTCCGGACAGCATTGAAGTTTTTGTCGCAGGTAAAACAGTGGGCAAAAATTGCAAAATTATGTGGCTGTTGATGGGGAGGCAAAATTATCCTTCCACTTATTTTATTACCCTGGTTATTATTAAA
>JALZND010000646.1 GCA_030857845.1 Bacteroidota bacterium
ACAAGCAATCCCGCAGCTTCCCTTGCCCCGTTGCTCCTTGCTGCACTCACAGGTGCACCGGTGGTTTCTTCAGTAGACGGTATCTCCACCACGATGAACACCAGCTACGGAAGTGGTTCCCTGTTGACCAATACAGCATACAATTACACCATTGATGCCAACAACCCCATGGCATTCATCAACATGCTCTTTATACCAGAGCGTGCACAAAGCAGCATAGACAAAAGCCATTTTGCCTTCAAGCAGATCAGTGGCGGAAAGCAGGAGCTGAACACCACCACCAAAGCCGCCCATAACCTGATGCAGATCAACAATTTTGAGGCAAAAGAAAAAGGCTATATTATTATATATCTTTCAAATGAAAGCACTAAATTGACAGAAGTTTATTTTGATGAATTGAAGATTACGCTTAATGAGCATGCGGTGATACAGGGGGATGATTACTATCCGTTCGGACTCTCGTTCAACTCTTTTAGAAGGGGGACGAATACTGAGAATAAGTTCTTGTATAACTCAAAAGAGGTGGAAGGAGAGATGAATTGGTATGATTATGGGGCCAGGAGGTATGATGCGGAATTAGGCAGGTGGCATGTTGTTGATCCATTGAGTGAGCAAGGAAGAAGGTGGAGCCCTTACATTCATGCGTTTGATAATCCGATCAGGTTTATTGATCCGGATGGAATGTGGGCTTACGATGTGAATACGGGAGGAATCAAAACAAATGACAAAAAAGAAATAGCAGATTTTATTGCTCACAATGGATTTCAAAGTCAGCCAACCAAAAATGGTAACGGTGATGAGGATAAAGGAGGGGGTGATAAAGGAGGGGGTGATAAAACTCCAAATCCTCCAAATGCAGAGAAAAATGAAAGGACGGCAAATGAGCCAAATGGGGGATTTTTTCAAGAAAATCCACTTATGCGTTTTGCCGATCGGGCTGTAAGTTGGGATGATTGGGTAAAAGCCAATCGTGGTCTTACTTATGATGAAATTGTCAGCCAGGAACCCTCTAGAAATGGCTTTCCTGGTGGTCCTACATTGAGGTATGTATTTGACCCCTCTAACCAAAATGCTGTAATTGATATGCGTCATTTATTAATTGTGGGTAAGATGGGGCCTGCTCTTGGAAATGCCAATGAATTACTACAATTAAAAACAGATCCATCAAGTGCAATGGATCCTCAAGATTTTTACTCAAACAGATTAGGCTATAGATTCCATAATTATGTTGAAGGAAGGGGTTTGACTGGCTGGATGATAAATAATATTTTGAGAAGTCCTGAAAATTTTGTTAATCGTTTAAATGGATTCATGACCAATTCTGTTTATCGTGGATCAATATTTATAGATAGATAATGACATTACTAATGGGAAAAATTTATTTTAAATTAATCGTGTATACGATAATTGTATGCCCAATATTTTTTTTGATAAATGCTTGTAGCGGATCGTCTGAACGCATTGAAAACAACATCCAAAATTCTCAAAAATTGAAAGTGGGAATGTTTTTAGATGAAGCTTTAAAAATTATGGGAGAACCGCAAGAAGTTAAAGTTTATCCTAAAAAACATCCTAAATATAATAGCGTGATTACGACTTATTATTATGAAAGTCCATTTGGATCATCTGATCTAATACATTTTAGAGTTGATACTACTAACACTGTGGTGGAAATTACTCCATATGAACTTCCAAGGAAATAGCAATATAACATTGGCGCTATAGATATACAGTAGAACCTCGAACATGAATTATTAACTGTCAGGGGAAGGTGCTTTTGGAGTTTTAATGATTCAGCAAGTTTTGCGATAAATATTGAGATGTATAAATGTGAGGAGATCATCTGCATATGATTGTAAGGTCAGAGAAAAACAAAGATCTGGCAGGAATAATAAGGGACTTTAAAAGGTTTACAGCAAAAAAATCTATGAAGAACTAAAGAAAGATAATGGTGAAAGTAGGCGTAATTGGATGTTATGGATCATGGAAAGCCAGGGAAAAAA
>JALZND010000204.1 GCA_030857845.1 Bacteroidota bacterium
CCAATGTTGTAAATACTATAATAGATATATAAGGAGTTGCAAATTGTGGATGAATACGCGATAAGGAACGTATTGGGATTACCTGGTCTTTTGCAGAACGAAACAACACCCTGGGCATATTCAAAATGTCGCCACTTAAATAACCAAACATGGAAACAGATGCCCCAATCACCATTAAGGTCACACCAAAAGGACCCATTACCCTCCTTGCCACTTCGGCTAATGGAGCAGCTTTATAATTACCAAAGGAATCACCCAGAACGCCTTGCGAAACAAGCTGTATGGAAATATAAAGTACTAGTATGATGCATAAGCTTAACATAATGCCACGTGGAATATTTTTTCGGGGATTTTTCACTTCACCACTTATACTCAGGCTGTTTTCTGCACCTTGAAATGCAAAGAATAGTACAAGTGAAACAGATCCTAAATCTTTAACATTGGGCATTGTTTCCCAAATCAAATTTTCTGTTGAAACGACAGTTGAACCCCATACAATTAGCAATATTAAAGGGACCAGCTTTGCTATAGTGGTAATATTAACTAATCTGATACCCTGTTTTACTCCCAATACATTTATAATTGTTAAACCTGAAAATAATAGTATAAAAAAGGAATTTCGAAACAGACCGTTTTGAAAAATGGGCATCAGGTAAGACAATGTATCGGCCAAAGCATTAGCTACTGCTGCGGTTGCCATTAAAGATGCCCCAAAAATAAATAGGTTAGTTGTTAAGAACCCAAAGTACTTTCCAAAAGCAACTTCTATATAAGCATATGCTCCCCCCGTCATAGTAATTTTACTACCTACCTCTGCAAAACAAAGCATAATGAGCGTTATAAGTAGACCGCAAAATAAATATGCCAGAATTCCAGCGGCGCCTAATCCCAGGCTTACTATTGCAGGCAAAACAAATATGCCGGAGCCTACTGTAACATTTATAATATTTGAAACCAAGCCCCAAAGGCCAATTTCCCTTTTTAACCCTTCTTCAGTATTTCCAAACATATTAATACTTCAAATTCATCCCTAAAAATAATAAATCTAAAATTTAAAAATGTATATAAGATCTGCTTCTGTTAAATTTAAATTATTTGATAAATATAGATTATTTCTTTTTGCGCAGAAAATATGATAGCGTTGCTGGTAAACAAAGGTCATTCAATCGTTAGAAACTTGAAATTTACTACCTTTTGGCGATTAAGGAAAGTTGACCCTTTGGAAGGGTTCCTTTAGCTTAGCTTTTAAAATGAAAAATTGTTGTTCATAATAAATAGTGAGATTACTTTAATACTTAAGCTATATCATTATTGTAGTATTAAAAAAAATTAAAATACAAAAGGTAAGCTACTCTTTAAGCTAAAAAAACATAAAAGTAAATGATTTAGCTTTTACCTTTATTTTGAACCTTATATTTCTAATTTAGTAAAGTATTTACAATTAATATTCTGGAAAGAGCAATTGGTACAAACATCAATTGCTGCATTGCCTCGGTTAATTGATTTGTAAAGCGTAAATGCAAACAAAAACATAAGAACACACCAAGAAACAGGTAATTGTTTTTAAAATCAAAGATTGTTGTTTTAGCTCTTTTATGGTTACTTATTAGGAATTGTTAATTTTTAGGGTCTTTTCTTGATATCTTTTTTACAGGGTTAAAATAGCTATAGATGTTAAAAAAATCAGCATTAATTAAAATTACTCAACTATATTGGACTATTTAATATAATCAAAATAATTAAAAATTAATTAATCAAACAAAAAATTCTAAGCGTTATTCACCTCTGAAACAAGCTTTGTCAACGAACCTTTTGCATCACCAAAAAGCATCCTGGTCTTTTCATTGAAAAAAAGTGGGTTTTGAATACCTGCATAACCGGCACTCATGCTCCTTTTGAACACCACAATATTTTTTGCTAATTCTACATCAAGGATCGGCATGCCATAAATTGGACTGGAAGGGTCATTATTAGCGGCTGGGTTAACCACGTCATTGGCGCCTATTACCAATACTACATCTGTTGAAACAAAATCTTTGTTTGCCTCCTCAAGTTCGATAAGTTTTGGATAGGGCACATCTGCTTCTGCCAACAATACATTCATATGCCCCGGCATCCTTCCTGCTACAGGATGAATGGCATATTTTACAGCTACTCCCTCCTCTTCAAGAACTTTCTCCAATTCATGGCAAATATGCTGAGCCTGTGCAACAGCAAGGCCATATCCAGGCACTATTATTACTTTTTGTGAATATTTGAGCTGTATGGCTAAATCGGTATAGGCAATTTCTTTTACATTGCCATCTTTGCTCTCTGAGGTTCCGCCTGCGGCAGTTCCAAAGCCACCAATGATCACGTTGATCAGAGATCGGTTCATAGCATTGCACATCAAAATGGTAAGAATGGTGCCGGAAGCTCCAACCAAAATACCTCCTACCAACATGACATGATTGTCGTAGATGATCCCTGCAAAAGCAGCACCAATTCCTGTAAATGAATTGAGCAGTGAAATTACCACTGGCATATCCCCGCCACCTATAGGAGTTACAAAAGTAACCCCATAAATCAATGAAATAACAAGGATGATAAGCACAACATTGAAATTCATCTCAGGCAAGCTTACCAAATAAATGCTTAAAGCAATTATTACAATCAATAGCCCCATATTAATGAACCTTGGGTAGGGAAGAACCAATGAATCCCTTAAGAACCCCTGCAGCTTTCCATATGCTATAAAACTTCCGGTAAAAGAAACGCTTCCAATAAACAGGGCAAATAAGGTAGTCAATATTTGCCCATTGAAGAGACTTACCCCTTCAGGGTAATTATAAAATTCAACAAAGGAAATCAATAAGGCACAAGCACCTCCCAATCCATTGAACAATGACACCAATTCAGGCATGGCTGTCATTTGTACTTTTTTTGATGCTGTTAATCCAATAATAGTTCCGAGCAAAATCCCTCCTCCTATCCAGATATAGTTATTGTCGATCTGGTCCATTGGAGAGAATAATGCAACAAGGATGGCTATAACCATTCCCGCAGCTGCAATTAAATTACCGGTCCTGGCAGTGTCGGGGCTGCTTAATTTTTTTAATCCAATGATGAAAAAGATAATTGCAATAAGGTACAAGTATTCGGAAACTATGAGAGCCATCAGATTATTATTGATTAACTTTTTTCTTTTTATTAAACATTTCCAACATTCTGTTGGTAACTGCAAATCCACCAACCACATTTATTGTAGCCAAAGCGATTCCAAGAAAACCAAGGGTTAGAACAAGATAATCGTCAGGGTTAGCTTTTCTGATTAGGATAATAGCCCCTATGATTACCACACCACTTATAGCATTTGCCCCAGACATTAATGGTGTGTGCAATACTGTTGGCACTTTAGATATTACTTCCATCCCGAGAAATACAGCAAAAACGAGTATATATATTAAGGATAAGTTTTCTGCCATAAACCTTATAATTCCATCCATAATTATCAATTTATTCCTAATGAAAACGATATATGATTATTTTTTTTGAAAAAGTTGCTTGCCTTCCAACATAATACAGCTTGCCTTCATTATTTCATTGTTTATGTCAAAGTTTAGCTGCCCTTGCTTTAAAAACACTTTCATAAAATTGAATATATTTTTACTGAATAGCTGGCTTGAATGCATAGGCATTGTAGCGGCCAAATCAGAATTGCCGATGATTGTAATTCCTTTATGATGGATGGTTATCTTGTCTTGAGTAAGCTCGCAATTCCCCCCTGTCGATGATGCAAGGTCCACTATTACAGAACCTGGTTTCATTTGCTCAATGGTTTCTTTGGTAACAAGTAAAGGGGCTTTTCGGCCTCTTATTTGTGCTGTAGCAATGATAATATCAGATTTTACAGCTTTTTCCTGAATAAGTGCAGCCTGTCGTTGTTTGTATTCTTCTGTTTGTTCAACAGCATATCCACCGGCTGCTTTATCGTCGCGTGCACCTTCAACTTCCACAAATTTTGCACCTAAACTTTGTACTTCTTCCCTTGCGGCAAGGCGGGTATCAAAAGCTTCTACAACAGAACCTAATCTTTTTGCCGTTGCTATGGCTTGTAAACCGGCTACCCCCGCCCCTAAAACCAGGGTTTTGGCCGGAGGGATGCTACCGGCAGCAGTAGTGAGCATTGGGAAATAACGAGGCAGTTGATTGGCCGCCATTAATACAGCTTTATATCCTGCTATTGATGCCATAGAAGACAATACATCCATAGCTTGTGCAATGGTAATTCGTGGGATCATATCAAGGCTTAAAACTGTAACAGGGAACCTTACAGTTTTTTCAAGATATGAGAGATCTGCAAAGGGTTGGTAAGAGGAAATTAAAATTGTTTTTTCTTTTACAACACTTAAATCTGTTTCCTCAAGCGGGGATAAAGTAATTATAATTTCGGATTGACTTAAAACTTGCTGGCGAGGGAGTACCTGGGCACCAGCGTCGGTATAATCCTGATTAGAGAAATAGGAAGAATTCCCTGCATTAATTTCAACATTTACCTGGTTTTTATCATTGACCAGTTGCTTTACAATATCAGGTATCAAGGCTACCCTTGCATCATTTACTTCATTAAGTATCCCTATGTGCATATTCTATAAAATAATATACCCTTGCTAAAATAACAAGGGTAATTTTGCGGCAATATAGCACAATGAAATTATTTTTAAAATATACTTTAAGGATTACAAAGATTTATTATTTAAGATAATATAATCTTTATTAAGATAACCCATTGTGTGAAACTAAATTTTGCTTTTTATAGAAATTGAAACCTTCAACCCCAAGCTTTTCTACCTTATGTTTTTTTCTCTCAATCCTGTAGGGATTTAATGTGAATAACATCGTATGAAATACGGTGTAAAAGTAGGCAAAAACCCCAACCATGAAGTAGTTGAACTAAAAGCAAGAATTTTGCTTTTGAGAATGAGTTTTGTTCAACCCTTTGAGGGTTGTCTAAATTTTTATATTCTTCCCTGGATTTGATCCAGGGCTATTCAAGTTAAAGCCTTTTCAGGCTTTCTGCACTTACATTTGTTCTATAGAATATTTCTATAAGATATTTTTTTTCAACCTAAATGACCTAAGAACTTAATCAGCAATAGATTTTCACATCTATTTGATTTTTAATGAAAATAATTTCACACAACAGGTTAAGTTACAGTCTTATCAGCATTTATCTCAAAACCATAAATATCCTCAAAATCTTTAAATTCGGCAGTATCAACATTTAAATTTTTGAGAAGGCCTTCATTTAAATCATATACCAAGCCATGTACTTTGATAGGATGGCCGCTATTCGCCGAATTTTGTATAATAGATGTTTTTGTAAGGTTGTAGACTTGTTCTATTACATTTAGTTCGACCATTCTTTTCAATCGGCTTTCTTCATCTTCTATCGCGGTTATTTCATCATAATATAGCCTCATTACATCCTTGATATTTCCTAACCAGTTATCAATAAGCCCAAATTGCTTATCGCTTAGGGCTGCTGCAACACCACCACATCCATAATGGCCACAAACAATCACATCCTGTACTTTTAAAACATCAACGGCATATTGCAAAACAGATAGCATGTTTATATCGGTATGCACTACCATATTCGCAATATTCCTATGGACAAACATTTCCCCTGGCTTTGTCCCGGTTATTCTGTCAGCAGGCACCCTGCTGTCTGCACAACCAATCCAAAGGTATCGAGGAGTCTGGCCTTTGGCTAGCTTCTTAAAATAATCAGGATCGTTTTCCAATTCTTTCTTCACCCATCTTTTGTTATTTTCAAAGATTTCTTTCATCGCGTTATATATTTAATGAATGTTATCACTTAACTCAATTTTTGGTATATCTAACAGTATAATTTCTATGTTTCGTTCTTTAGCAGATTGCTTAAAATTATATATGGCTTCCAAAACGTCGTAATCTATATAAGTTGAATTTCTGCCATCTACCTCAACGATACAACCATCTGGTAACCTATCAAAAGTTTTTGCCAAGCTAGCCTTATTTAAAAAAGAAACATTTTCACTTAATTTGATCTTGAATTTCTTCTCCTCGGTATGGTTCTCCCCTCGCAGAAAATATGGAGTGTCCAAATTGGCTTTAAGGATAAAAAATACCCCGATTACCATTCCTATGGAAATACCAATCAATAAATCTGTAAACATAATTGCTATGACAGTCACGATAAAAGGAATAAACTGGCCTTTTCCTCTCTTGAGCTGTGATCTGTAGAGGCCTGGATTGGTAAGCTTAAATCCAACCATCAAAAGTATAGCAGCCAATGCTGACAAAGGGATCATATTTAACAATTTAGGAATGAACATCACACATCCTATAAGTAAAATACCATGAACAACTGTACCGGTTTTTGTTTTACCGCCTGATTCAATGTTTGCAGAACTCCTTACGATCACTGCTGTCATAGGAATACCTCCAATCAATCCACTCAAAATATTTCCAACTCCTTGTGCTTTAAGCTCCCTGTTATTTGGGGTACGACGCTTTAAAGTATCTAACTTATCTGTAGCTTCAATACTCAATAAAGTTTCAATACTTGCAATTATTGCAATTGTTACTGCT
>JALZND010000647.1 GCA_030857845.1 Bacteroidota bacterium
GGGCAAGCTGGTGCCATTGAACCTTTTTTTAGTAGAAGAATTGGACTTTCCAATATGGGTATGCCCATACCAGTTGATGGTGGTGCACGATTGATCAGCCGCTCACCCAAAAGAGGGTATGGAGGTTTGATGATGAGGCAAAGAGAACATGGAGACAGTCCTGCTGCTTATTTTGGCGTCGGCAGGTATAGTAAGAATTTTGGAAAACAAAACAGGATCGGGGGGATGATAACTTCGAGGTTTGATGAAGGAAATGAAGTTTACCAATCCGCCACCAATATGACCTATTCCATTGATGGTTTTTTCAGGCCCACCCAACCATTATCGTGGAGTTTTATGGCATCAGCTTCAACTTCGTCTGAAAATTCCGATGAAGGTTTTGCCGCAACCAGTCAACTTATTTACAACAGCAATAAATTGTACCTATTTTATTATCAATCCCTGATTTCCAGGCAATATGACCCTAAAGTAGGATTTGTATATAGCAATGATATCATCAATACAAATTTTGGCGGATACAGAATTTTCAGGCCGAAATGGAAGCCAAAGGCTCTAAGACAACTGGATCCGGGGGCATATATCAATATCTATCATAGTTTGAGTGATGGATCTTTTCAACAGGCTGAAATAGAAATTTTTCCTCTGTATTTTGTCTTTGTAAAAGGTGCACTTTTTTACACTTACATCATCCCAACATGGCAAAGACTGGATCAACCTTTCAATCCTTTGGGTATAAATATTCCCCCCGGAAACTATCAATACAACAGGTTCAGGATATATTATGGCAATGACCAATCCCGAAAATTATCTTTTAGGTTAAGATATGAAGATGGAGGTTATTATAAAGTAAGGCTTCAAGCCTGGTACAGCCAGGTCAGGTATTCTCCCATACCTCAAATTTCCATGTCTTTTTCTTTCGAGCAAAACAACTTTTACGGATTAGAAAATGAAACAACCACTAAAAAGACCCAATTAATTACTCCTGAGCTAAGGCTTGCTGTAAACCCACGGATACAATTAATCGGATTTTACCAAAAAAATACAGCCATTGACAGAGATATCTGGAATGTGAGGTTTTCATGGGAATTCGCACCCCTATCCTTCATTTATCTGGTCTATAATAGCAATACCTTCGATACCATTGATCGGGTTCAGAATGAGCAGGTGATCGGTAAAATAACTTTTTTAAAACAATTTTAAAGGGCACACTAAAAGAGAAATTTTTAATTTTAGGGAATTTTCTTTCCTGTATATATCGATTAAAACCTTGGCCAACCCTACATTAAAACCTGAGGCTTGAGGATTGACATCTTCCATTGCAATAGATTTCTGTTGCATTCCTGGCTTGCCACTGCTGAAATATTCTTCAAATAATTTTAACATCTCTTCGGATGTTCGCATGGCATTTTTTTATTCAAAGCTAAGGCCTGAACTTGAGATTTCCCCACCTCGTTGCCTTTGATTATTAATTTGCCCATCCCATCGGTAAACATTTAAAGTGGTATCGGTAAAATGCAACCTTATGAAAGTAAAACCCGCAAAAAGATTGAAATGTAGATTCTCTGATGCATTGGACTTGCTGTATTTTACACTAGTGTTAGTGGCTTTTTCTCCGCTTGCCCATAAGGCTTTGACAGCAAAACTTTCGTATCCGGATAATAAAACATGGTCAGGGGGTGCTGTAATTCATTATACAAAATAGGAAGCAAAAGATGCCTAATTTTATTTTTACCTAAGGATCAATTGCATTAGGGTAGGATAAAGTCATCATCTATACATCAATGTTATTGTTGAAGGTACTTGTATCAATTTCAGTCGAAAAAATAGACGACCCAACTAAACCAATTCATAACCACCCGAAGCGTTGCAGGAGTCGGTCTTTCTGGGTTCTACCAACTGGAATACTTACACCGCCTGTCAGCACCAAGTAGTTGCCTTCTCCTCCACTGACGAAAGCATAGTGGAAATGAACAATGGTTGCCTATGCTGTTATATAAATG
>JALZND010000205.1 GCA_030857845.1 Bacteroidota bacterium
GCGTAATACTTTGCGAACATTGCGGTAAAAAAGCTAAGGAAAAGAGAACCGCGAAGGACGCTAAGAAGTCGCAAAGGACACAAAGAAAAATATTATGGTGGAGCAGTCTAAAGAATTACCTCTTTTTTGATTAATAGTTTGGACAAAGTTATATACAATGGGCTTTGGACAAATATAATAGAGATTCATTTAAAATATAATCCAAAATCTCATAGCTCATATCCAGCTTCTTTTACTTTTTGTCTTACTTAAATTGATATCCAGCTTCTTTTACTTTTTGTCTTACTTAAATTGATTTTGACAAAATTACAGATATTGCTTCAATCGATAATTCTGTCGTTATTTTTACGGTTGGTTACACAAGATGTGCACCCCATGAGTTTAAAAAACATGACCCTTATTTAGAGTCATATATTTTTCATTTCAGCTAGCATCAAAATTTTCCACATAAAAGTTTTAAGCAGCTCCAAATCAGTTGTACATATTGCAACATGATTTATATATATCATGGAAAATAATTTAGATAAAATTTTGAAATTTTTAAACCTCGGATATAAAATGCAGTTTAGTGGATTGCAACAATTTTAAGCAGTGTGATTATGCCAATATCATTTGATACCCTCAGGGTGGGTCATTATTATAAATTAATCAATTATGGAGAAGCTACCGAATTTGAAGTCATTGACATTCGAAATGATGGGAATTTCAAAATAAAAGATCTTCATACCTTGGAAAAATATACCCTTAATGATTTAATCATGTTTGGTAAAGGCAAAGATTACAACCTGTTTGAGATTTAGGCAAGCTTTAAACCTGGATCAACTTTGGTATTTCATGCTATATATCTCCCTTTTTGAAACCGATAAAGGAGATGTGAACAACAAAGCAATTTGATCTCGCATTAATACCAAGACAGTATACATGCTTAAAAAAGTGCCTAATGGTATAAAAAACAAATAAAAAAATCCGATAATCAGGACCAGGCTCTTTGCCCAGCTTTTATGATGTATCAATCCTATTCCACCAATAATTCCTGGAATGGAAATCAAAAGTAAAATTACGGACCCTACAAAGCCAACAATTTTTAAAACTTCAATTAGTGAATGTGGTTCCTGAACAATACCGCCATTTAGGGTAATCAATATCATTACAAACAAGGATCCTACTACTGTAAATGCACCAAACACAATATAAATTGCCCCTAATAATACTTTATGTTTTTCCATTGCACCAGATTTTATAATTCTTAAAAAGACAAAACAAATATAGTATATAGTACCTTGCGTTGCAAGGTATTGTTTTATATAATGTCAATTATTTTTGAAAATTTTTAATTTTGTTGTAGGGAAAATTTAAAAGAAGATATCGGATAAATAATAATTTTTGAAATTATTCCCGATAGCTTTCAGAATCCAGGCTTGACGACCGGTTTTTTATTATAGAACTCAGTTTATTAGGTATAGTCCAATTTAGATTATTAACTAGTTTCGCACAAAGCTTTAAATAGAATGTAGCGTACATAAACTAGCTATTAAGCAAATGGAGATCTATTCAATGTTTCCATTTGTGACCCTAAAAGGGTCAAACCATATTAGCCGTGGGTTTCAACCCAGGGTAGAAAAATATAAAAGGCTGGAGTTTTGGCGGTTTTTTTTTGCCCTTTACAGCAAAAAAAGTGACAAAACATCATCTGCGAAACATTAGTTAGTTATAGTCAATTTAGAATAAACCACCGCTGCTGATACCATTAGGAGCTACAATAGCCTGAAGAGCTTTAACCTGAATAGACAAACAAAGACCTATTGATTGATTATGCAAATAATCAAGAAGCAAATCATCTAAATACTTCTTTCAGGGAGGAATATGTGCTTTTATTGGAAGAACACAATATTCAATTCGAGAAAAATATCTGTTATAAAGCATTGTTCAACTACTCCATGGTTGTGGCTGTAATTTTTTACATTGCCCGTTATCACGGGCTTTTCGGGTTCAAGCCCGCTGGGCTTGGGGTGCAGGTTATTGATAGACGAACTCAGGTTTATAAGATTTTATATCGCACGCAAGATCCCGGACTTTTACTTTTTATGGTTATTATAGAATAATTTGCGCTGAAGGTTCCGGGATAAAGATTTGTAAAATTTAATGAATATTATAAGGAACATCTTTTTATGTTTGAAAACATTAAACAAAAATTTGCTCCGGGCAAACTTTAAAGTTCAGTCCTTTTATTTATATAATCAGGCTCCCTCCTTACCATTGCCCGCTGATTTTTCTTGTTTTCAAAATATTGCCTTACCTTATATATTCCAAAAACAATTAGGGCCACAGCTGCCATTGTAGCAATAAAGGCAATTGCCCATAAAGCAACCATTAACCATAAATAAATAAAAATCGCTATTATGACCAATACTAAAACTCCTAATAAACCTTTTTTAAAATTATTCATAAATATTTATTACCGAAATTACTTAATTTTTGTTGCATTAGGGTGAAACTAATTATTTGATTTAGAAAAAGTTAATAGGATTTTTAAAGATGTAGTCCCTCCACAAAATAGCAAAATGGTCGGCTTATGATTTTATTGTTTTTTCCCAATATCTCATAATGCCGCTTACGCTCATCCAGGAAGGGTTTGCTGCTTCATATTGTTGGATACCAGTTTCATCCACCCCTTTATCTTTAAGCTGCGAGCTCACGTACTTTTGAAAATCAGGAACAACACTTTGCACATCCCTCCCTTCTTCCCATCTTTTTTTGATCCAGTTTGCCCAATCATTCAATATATATTTAAGTTGCTGCAGGTGTCCCCTTTTATCTGCCACTTTCCCGAAATGGGTAAGGTACAAATCCTTTACAGGCAATTGCATTATCTTTTCGATGGAACTGTTCCAATCTTCAAGATTGATATCAGGAGGTGGGCATGGCGGCACTACAGGGCCTTTGGCAATTTTAACACCCGCTACATCGCCCGTAAACAAATTGTCTTCCCATTGCCAGGCTACATGGTGAACAGCATGGCCAGGAGTATGCCAGGCATGGATTTTATTATTTCCAACTTCAATTTGCTCCCCATCTTCCACCCCTTTTATTTGTTCATGTTTTATTGCATTCATAGGTCCCCATAAGGAGTCCATCTTTTCCTGATATATTCTTTTTGCTGAATCCATGAGCTTTGAAGGATCCTTCATGTGAGGCAGGCCTTTGGGGTGCATGTATATGGTAGCGCCTCTTTCTGCAAACCACCATGCTGCGCCTGCATGATCTAAATGAATATGGGTAATAAAGACATGTTTTATATCTTCTGGTTGATGGCCTGCTTCTAAAATTCCTTTTTTCAAGGCTTTCAATGTTGAAGCTGGGCCTGTCTCGATCAAGAGAGGTCCATCATCGGTTATTATTAAAAATGATGCAATGGCCTGTGTCAAGCCTAAAAACTGAAGATCTATTACCTTTATCATTTCTGAAATATTTATTCTTCACCAATAGGGTTATAAGCAGAGATTATATTTAATTGGTTGTATCAGGAAATTTTTGAAAAATCTGGTCCACATAGGCGGGCAAGTCATTCAAGACGTCCAGCGGGTGATTCCGTTGGTCTTCAACCCAGCCACGCCATACAATCTCCAATTTCTCACGGTCGATCAGGTCCACCACAATCGTACCTTCGGCATAGAGGAAGTCTTCGGTATTTTGGCCACTTGCTATTGGGACTGTAATAATATCATTGAAATAGTGATTTTGAAAAGGACCGGAATAATAGCCCGGTCCCCGGTATTCATATTGGTTGTAAGGAGAGGGATTTATTAATTCATCAGTGGGTTCATTAAAAACATGTACAGCTACCAAAAAATCAGGATTATTTACATCCAATTGATAACCCCTACTCTCAAGTTGGTTTTCCACTGCTAAAATAGCAATTTCTCCATAATCACCATTGGGAGGAAGCCATGCATATGATTTATATTTTTGCAAATCAGCATTTTCATTACTATTTGAAAGGATTACCGCTGTTGGTGATTTAGGGGCACAACTATAAAATAATAAAAATACAAAAATGATAAGGTGCCCAGTTCGATTCATTTCTACAATCTTAAGTTTAAAAAAAATTAATTAAAATTAATAAACCGTGGGATGTGGCTATTGTTTGATTGCTATAATTAAATGCTGAAACAATTCAAAAAAAACGATATTAAACCCAAGGTATAATCCTAAAAAACTTTATGCTATCATGAATTGTAAAAACAGGAAATTGAAATCTTTTATACTATTTTATCTTTATTCACTACAGATGCTTCTCCTGAAATTATAACCTTTCCTGATTTTGGATCAACAACTATAGTTTTTAAAACAGCAGTATTTTTTGTGGTATCTGTGCTTGTTACTGTTACTATAGCTTTATAAGTAACATCCGTGTACATGGGCCTTTTAAAAGACAGGCTTTGGCTTAAATAAATAGTCCCTTCTCCCGGAAATTCTGTACCTAAAATCCTGGAAAATACGGCACTTCCCAGGAAGCCATGAATAATTGGTTTTTTGAATACAGTGGCGGCAGCATATTCATAATTGATATGAAGTGGATTGGTATCGCCGGTTAATGCTGCAAATGCCTCAACCTCTTTTTGTGAATAATTGAATTCTAATTCAAATTTTTGTCCGGGAGAAATCATGCCCAAAGGTAAAAATTTTCAAAGAAATACAATGACTTTATGGATTTTCAATTTATGACAGAAAAGGATGAACTTAAAAAAATCAAGAAGTACCTTATCAGCCTTCAATTTGTCGGTAAAATTGGGAAGCAATTCCAAAAATTCTATCACTATTGGAATCTAATTAAGAAAATAATTATAATTATTTTGCTTTCCTTTTGGTGGTTTTATGCAAATCAAAGTAGGAGTAAAAGAAAGCGTAACAAATGATCATTGATGCTGCATTGAAAACATGGCCCATGAAAAACTCTATAGACAACAAAAAGCTAAGTATTAAGAAATCTGATATTAATCTCATATTTATGAATTATTTATAATGCAATTTGAACAAAAAGGAAGTATTTTTTTTTGATTAATTGCATGGTTTCTTACTTCTGAAAATTCTCACTAATTATGCCAAAATATTGACAGAAGAAAAAAGCCGTATCTATAGTTTACGCCATTTGTTGGATAATATTTTATAATTTAAAATAAACCATATTAATTTTTTGGTCCTAAACCAATGCTACAATAACAAACAAGTTGAGCAATCAACTAAACAGATGATAGTTTTTCAGTTTTTCTTTATAAGATGACATTTTATGTACACAGGTCCCTATCTAAAATTATCTATTAAAAAGATTGGGAAACATCTATTTAAATTATTATCAATAGGTTCATGTATAATATTAGTTTTAATAATGGTTTATCATATTTTGGTTTTTCTTTTAGGCCTGGTTCCTGTCAATAAGGATTTTAAAAATACACATGGAGGTGTGGAAGTTTATGTAGGCACTAATGGCATTCATACTGATATATATATGCCAGTACAAAATGAAATACATGATTGGCGACAGATAATACCTCTAAAACACTTTCCACAAGAAGTAACAACCCATACCTATATTTCCATGGGCTGGGGAGACAAAGGTTTTTACATCAACACCCCCACCTGGTCTGACCTTACAATACCTACTGCCTTTAAAGCTTTGTTTTTAGCTTCAGAAACAGCAATGCATGTAACCTATTTTCCTGCCGCACCCCGTGAGAGTGATCGGTATGTAAAAATAATTTTGTCGGAAAAGCAGTATCAAAAACTTATAAAATATATTTTGCCTTATTTCCAGAAAAGGGAAGATGGTAGCACGATATTGATTATAGGCGTAGGATATAGCTACAAAGATAATTTTTACGAAGCTCACGATACCTATCATTTCCTAAATACCAGCAATACCTGGACCAATAGGGCCTTAAGAAAAACAGGGGTTAGAACTGCATTATGGTCTCCTTTAGATAAATCGATTATGCATCAGTTACGGAAAATTAAAAATTAAAGGTTTGAATAATAATATAATTTAAGCATTTAAAAAGCAAGGTAAATCCAGCGAATATGAACTCCTGAACTTTCTGAACCCTTGAACTTTATGGCATGCGCTGGATTTACCTTAAATATAAAATGTTATTTTATTGAAGTTGCCCCTTCTTTGGCATGTTTCAGTTCCAATTCACCTTCTGGTTTCTTTTGTTTTTCGCTGTCAGCCTTCAATCCCATAGGCCCTTTGGCAATAAGAATACCACCATCTACTGGATACAAAGCACCGGTGACGTACGAAGCCTCATCTGAAGCAAGAAAAAGGTAAACATTTGCAACTTCTTCGGGTGTGCCCCTCCTACCGATTGCGGTAGAATAAATCATAAGCTTTTCAAGCACTAAACCTATCTCACTTGTTTCCTTATGGGTCCATGCTGTATCAATAGGTCCTGGGCATACACAGTTTGCCCTTACCCCATATCGTGCCTGCTCTGCTGCTACCCCCATGGTAAATGCATGCATAAACCCTTTAGTGCCTCCATAAGGAGTATTGTCAGCTAAACCCTGTAGGCCTGCTTCTGAACCTGCAGATACGATACAGC
>JALZND010000206.1 GCA_030857845.1 Bacteroidota bacterium
TTGACTTTTACAGTTATGGGAAGTTTTAGCTTTTATGAATTGATTATCCTTGATCTATCCTTTGTTAGACCTTTTTTTGGATTGAAGGGAAGGGGACAAGAAATAGAGAAACTAAAGGATGTTATGACTTGAGGGTTAAAAGGAAGTTATAGGGAGGAAACTTTTAAAGCAACATCCTCCCTTTATCTCGAGTATGGATACTCATTAATCCAATAAAAGCCTATGCATTTCGCTCAATTTAATTTAATCATTGACTTTGCCGGGTCATAGACCCTGCTTTTCATTAAGGGTTCCGAGTCTACCTGTGGAAGACTCGAAACAACGGGGGGGGCGAACCTAGATGGGATTAAAATTAAACAAATTACCTTTTTATAAAAACCGACCACAAATTTAAAACCTATATCAATCCCTTCTCCATAAGTATTTCCCTTAGCTCTTATCAATTATTTTTTTCTCTCTCAGTAATGTTATCAAAAATTCTCACCACATCCATAATTACTTCCCAGTACTTGCGACTAAAATATAGAATATTGAAATAATACCAAGAAGTAACTATGTAAGTATATGCGAATTATTCAATAAGGTTTCTGTGCATAAAGAATGATCTTTGGAATTAATTTTTGCACTTAAACAATTTAAAATAGCGTGATTAAAATATTGAATCTTCTGATAATTAATTTGTGGATTATTGTACATCCTATATGGGCTCTTGAGATTACTGAGCAAAAGGAAAATCATGAAGGCCTTATTAATGTTAGGAATAATGCAAATTTTGAAGAATCTGATATAATAATTAGGCTTACCGAAATATCGCATGTTAGTAACTGTAATAATCCCAATGGCAAAGCATCTGTAGCCGTAGAAGGTGATTTAAGAAATTATACTTTCACATGGTACGATTCAGAAGGTAATAATTTACATATAGTAGGTAAGCAAATATCAAACCTGAATATAGGCACTTATTACGTTCAGGCAACGCATTCTGAAACGGGAAAGGTAAGTGCCCAACTTATGTTTCAAATTGAATTGCTTCTTCCAAATGTTACCTTTGCTTCACAAAACAATACCAGTTGTGACCCTTCAATTCCCAATGGTGAGCTACATGCTATTATTGATAATCAAACAAATTCAAATTTTGCTTATTACTGGTACAGTGGACTAATAACTACTTCCGAAAATCTTATTGCAGCTTCAACAGTAGTACCAAATGTACCTGCTGGAACATATACTTTAGTAGTAGCCAATTTATCCCCAGGTAATTGTACATCTGACCCTTTTCATATAGAAGTTTGGGATCAAAGAAATTTACCGGTTATAGATTTATCTATTATACATAATTCGGGTTGTACACCCAATGGAGAGATATCAATTGTAAAAGTTACAGAATCATCAATTATTAAGGATCCAGAGGATTATAAATTTACCTTATACTCAAATTCTTTAATTCCTATTTTCACTAAAAGCACCCCGATTTTTACAGGCTTGTCCGAAGGAACATATTATGTTGTAGCTGAAAATCTTTTAACCGGATGTACATCTGATCTGGTTAATGCAACAATTACCAATAACATAGCCATTCCATCAATAACTACTAAAATTGAGCAACATCAAACCTCTGCAAATCCCGCAACACCCAAGGGTAAGTTGTCCGCACAGGCAATGGTAAACGGATCTACCAATGGCTTTTCATATTCATGGTATAAAGGTGAAATTGTGCAACCGGAACATCTTGTTTCTTCAGGAAATATTGCTGAAAATCTTTCCTCAGGTTTGTACACCCTAATAATAAATAATGATGTAAATGGCTGTGAATACAAAAGAACAGCAACCATTAAAGATTTCATTCAAGTGTGTAGTATGGTTGGCAACACTGGCAGTGATCAGATAACAGATAAAACCTGTAGTCCGGTAAGTTTAAAAATGCCGGTAATTTTTGCTTTTTTAACTGATGTAGATCCCTCCAAAGTAAAGATTCGATTTGAATGGGGCTATAACAATCAGACCACTACCTACGCTGCCACTTATAATGCATCGTTGAACAGATATGAAGCCACGGGAAGCCATATATATTCATCTTCTTTATTAGGTAATTGTTCTTATACAGCTGCTGCATATTTAGTGTACGATGGTGTAGCATGTACTGCCACGCAACAAAGGCAAACTTTTGTTTTTTGGTCTACAGACAATGAAAATTCCGGGATAGTCTTAATAAACCCCCTTCCTTACAGGGTTTGTCAGGGAATCTCTTTTAAAGTAAACTTTCAGGATCAATCTCAGTTTAATTGCCGTCTCCAGGTTGAACCTGACAGACCAAATCAAGTATCGCGATGGACTCAATTTATCTATGGTCCCAATGTGGCAGGCAATAAAATTCCCAATGTTTCAGTTACCGTACCCACACCTGCTGTGGCGGGAGGTCCCGAACCTGGAGTTTATCCGCTTACGGATGCTTCAGGAAACATTATTTCTTATGCAACACCAAGTGGTTTTTTTGAAGGTCCTGTTATAGAAATTCCCACTTTTGCACTAGGACCGAATCAAACTTCATATGAAATATCAACACTGGCAGGAGGGATTGCAGGCAATTTCTTCGAAATAACCTTAAAAAACTGGAATATCTGTAATCCTTATAAAGTAAATGGGGCCTTAACAGGCAATTCTCCGAAAACAACCACTTCAAGAGCTGTAATGGTGGCGAAACCTGTTGCAAATATCAGGATCACCAAGAACAGTGCAAGTTTAATGGAACCTGAAGTTACTAAGTTTTGCCCGGGGGATAGAATTTACTTTAGGGCAGCCACAAGCTATCCATCTGGTGCGGCAGCCCGAAATATTATTACTCTTTATGATGGCCCCACGGAAGGTGCTTCAAGAATCTTTCAAAGAATGGGAAGTGGCGCTACATATACAACAGATTTTTTACTACCAAACTATATCACCTCCGGAATTAAAACTGTTGTAATTGAAAGCTTTGATAATAATGCAAACAATAGTTCCGGAAGCAGTGAATGTAGCGATAAAAGAATTAAACATATTGAAGTAATTGAAGTACCCATTGCCGCAATCATAACTTCGACAGGAACAAAAGATATAAAATTTTGTAAAAATAATGTTGATGATGAATTTTTTGTTTCTTTTACAGATGATCCTGGAATAATTAATCAAGACAATACAGTTTATAGCTGGAGGTTTATCGATATCAACAAAAATACTGAATCTGTATTCGGGCCTTCTGTTGGCAGTTCATTTAGTCCCTTTAACGATGTGCTTTATAAAAGTCCGGGCGCCTATAAAGTGATATTTTCTACGGCAGACATGGTTACTAAATGTGGCACTACAGATATTGTCAATATTACTATTCATGCTGCTCCTAAAGCCGATTTTGAAATTGAAAACCAGGATCTAATTTTTGCCGGTCAGGATATAAAAGTCAATGATCTTTCAAAGGACTTCTCTGACTTGAGTTTATTGCCAGAAGATGCGATCACTTCCAGAAAATGGTTTTTCGATTATTCCAATGACCCCGATACATTCAAAGAATTCAATGAAGGGGAAGCTATTTTACATAAATTTGAAAATCCGGGAAATTATACGATACGGTTAGTGCTTGAAAGTGGGTACCAGGGTTGCACATCCATCTTTAAAGATGTCACTATTGAAGTGCTTCCTTTGCCCCAAACTTTTTTTTCATTGCCTGTATTTTCCTGTCCCGCTGCTTACAAAATAACCAATACAAGTTTGCAGGATCAACCCACATCCTTGTCCGGAAAGGTGCTCTATTCCTTCTTGATTTATAATGGAAATGATGAATTGATAGAAGAAATACCAGCAGAAGATCCTTTATTTGAATATTATTTTGCCAATGAAAGTCAGAATGATTTAAAATACAAAATCAAATTAAGGGCTTATACCGAAAACGGGCTGGAGAGATTGAGTAATTTTAAAGAATTAATAATAAAACCTGTTAGCCGGGCTTCTTTTACTTCAAATTATTCTGAAGTACATTGTTCCAATGAGCATGTGCTGTTTACTGTGTCATCGGAAACACAAAATATGGATATAAATAATTACGTTTGGACGATTTCCGATGGAACAAACAAACCAGAAGTAATAATAATGGAGGGGAATTATCCGAATTTGTCATATTTATTTAAAAATGATTCGGAAGACATTTTTACTTACGAAGTTTCTTTAAAAGCCTGGTCAGCTTCTTTTCCATGTATGGTTAGTTATGTCCAAACTTTGAAAATCAATCCCTTGCCATCATCTTACTTTGAAGTTGTTGGAAATAAAGAAGAAGGATTTTCAAGATGTGAAAATCAAACTATAATCTTAAAAGCGGCAGAAGGTGAAAACTTCAGATGGTATGAGAATGAAAACGATAAGATTCCATTGTTTGAAGGAGGTACTTATAGCTTTAATGACCTTTCCATACCAAAATCCATTTGGGTCGCCCCTTTTGATCCATCTTGTAATTTCGAAAGTGAAAGGAAAGAAATTAAGTTAAAATTGAACACAAACCCTCTTATCAGCACATTGCAAAAAAATCAACAAAAAGGCACCATAGAAGCAAATGCTTCGGGCGATATTTTATGGTACCATAATGAAAATTTACTTGAGGAAAACAATAAAAAGATAATTTATGCCAGAAAGGATGGTATTTTTAAGATTAATGTATCTAAAGGATCATGTGAAGAAACTATGGCCATTGAATTTAAAGGTATTGTATTTTCTAAGGATGATAAAGAATTGCAAGCACCTCAAATTGATAATGCCATTTATGGATGGTATTACAATGGAAAACTTATATATGACACAACTTCACATATACTACCCGTTGAAAAAAACGGAACCTATGTCGTGAAAATAATTTTAAATTTTGAAACAGGCAGGCTGCAGGAACAACAAGAGCTGCTGTATACTTTTGAAGTTACAGATTTGGATGTAGTTCTTGGGAATAAAATTATTACAGAAGAACAAAAAATTAAAGTATATCCCAACCCTTTTTATAATTCATTAAACATTGAATTGCCGGAACCTATTAAGGATAATATCTCAATCAGCATCTGGAATTTAAATGGTCAAAAAATCTTTCATCAGACTATGCAATCAACCCACAATAAATACCATATCGAAATTCCCGATCTTGGAAATGGCATTTATTATCTTGATGTAGTAAGTCTAAAGAAATCTTATAAAGTAAAGATTACAAAATAATGGATTCTAAGTATTGCTTGATATTTGAATTTGTATGATGAAAGGCGTATTTGAAATTTGTTTAAATTAAGTTACTGGTTGATAATACACTAATAACTTTCAAATTGGACCTCATGAAAAACAAAAACAGGGGGGTTTTATACTTTCAATTCTTGTTAAAAAAAAGCCCCCCCACGTTTGTCGCATGCCTTCCACAAGGTGACTTTTTATGAATAGCAGGGTCTGTGACCCGGTATACCTGCTACAAAGCTTTTATAAAAATATAATCTTCAGTAATCCTTTGTTGCCAGCGTAATCTCTTGCACTCGAACACCTGAGCTTTCACAGGATTTTTGTGGATATACTCCAGCTTTTGGAGCCTTACAATTGTTGCTTATCAACTAGGGTAAATGCTGTAACTGTTATATATCTTTCATTATTAATTAATGTTTCAAAATGTTCTACAGCCGGAAATGGGTCGTAAAACTTGTGCAGAAGCTTTTTCCATTCATTATATTGTTCAGATTGCCTAAAGTAGAGGAAAGTCACGGTGTAAATTTTATCAATTATTGTGTAGATGAAAAAAAGGGTGTAATTATGTGTCTGTCTGAAGCCTCCCACTCAACTGCTGTAAAAAATGCCCATAAGGAAGCTCATGGGTTGGTGCCTTCGTATGTTTTAACTAAAGGAGGGGGAATAATTTTTACTTTTCTTTTTGATTTCACTTACCAGGTTCTACAAAGGTTCCGGAACGCTATCTTCCTGAGCTTACTTTCAATTCATAAGTCAGATATTAATATTCTTTATCTTCTTAAGGATATTTCCCTGACTATTGAATTGAAAACATCAACATCTTCGATTATGGGGCTATGCGCCGCATGTTCAAAAGAAAAAAATTCTTTGTGCGGTGCATCCAACTGATCGTAAAAGTCTTTAGCTACAGCATATGGAGTTTGATAATCATATTTACCCTGGAAAATATATACAGGTATTTTTATGCTGTCTATATCATTAAATAAGTTTCTATGAATTACCTCAGGCCAAAGCAGTTTTAAAGAGAAAAAGCTGGCATTCATATAATTAATTTTTTCTTTAAAAGTATATTCTTAAGTATGAAGTAAAATTTCAATTATAGGCCATATCCCTCTTGTTTTATGTGTTAATCCCCCTCCGTACTGGGTCACATAATTCCTTTCTACCATTAGATAATCCATCCATATATCTGAATTTGCAAGAGAATCTGGAAAAGTAATATTTGATAAAGCGTTTATTCCATTCTTATCATTGTTTTTTATGGCCTGCTCTTTTACCCAATTAAATGAAATTTGTTTCCCTTTGTATTGATG
>JALZND010000207.1 GCA_030857845.1 Bacteroidota bacterium
AAAATGGGATTTGATAGCGGTACTTAATAATGATATTGTTGGCAATTCTTATTCATCCGAGCTCGGTATACATGACAATACTCGTGTCCGTGTATTTAGCGAAGCCACCCCAGTAAATGAAACACCTGAACAAGCCAGCTTACGCAGAAGGATGGGCACAGAAAATGATGGTGCCAGCCGGAACCTTGCCAGGTACATGAAAATGATGGGGGAAAAATATGTTGACCAGATTGAGGTGGTCCTGGAAAACCGGCCTGACAGGTTCCTCCGAGGCGGTGACCATACACCCTTTAATATTGAAGGGTTTGCAGCAATCAGGATGAGTGAAATGAACGAGGATTTTGACCATCAGCACCAGGATGTACGAAAGGAACAAAGCAAACAATTGGGTGATTTGATCGAGTTTATGGATTTTGAATATCTTAAAAAAAACACAGGGATTAACCTTGCAACTATGGCAGGCCTAGCAAAAGCACCGATGGGGCCTGAAAATGTAAGTGTGATAACATCAAAATTGACCAACAAAACCGACCTTATCTGGAGTGCGCCATCAAAAGGAAAAAAACCTGCAGGGTACAATGTCATTATGAGAAAAACCGCCAGTCCAATGTGGGAGAAAAGCTTTTTTACCAAAGAAACAAGTGCCACATTGCCCTACTCCAAAGACAATTATTTTTTTGCTGTGCAATCAGTTGAGCATGAAGGCAATGCAAGTTTGCCGGTAATTCCATTACCAGTAAAATAATTGTTTATACTAAGATTATGGCGTATAAATGAAGGCTTATAATTGTATGAGAAGCGCTTAAAATACTTTATTTTTTCATTTTAAATTTAAAAATAAATAACTAATGTTTCGCAGATGATGTTTTGTCACTTTTTTTGCTTTAAAAGGCAAAAAAACCGCCAAAACTCCCGCCTTTTATATATTAACCCGGGGTTGAAACCCAGGGCTAATTATATTTGACCCTTTCAGGGTCACAAATGGAAACATTAATAAATCTCCATCTGCTTAATAGCTAGTTTATGTGCGCTCCATTCTATTTAAAACTTTGTGCGAAACTTCAGTCAATAACATTCTTTAACATCAGAAGATCTCGCATTGGATTACTCTAATAACATAAATAAAATATTATTATTTTTTTTAACTTGCCAAATAAAATTTCGACAAAAAATCAACATAATTAAAGGCTATTTATACAAGAGAAAGGTGAATTTTTAAAATTTTCGCAATTAATACTGCATAATTTCAGTTTATTGTTTAAAACCCATCCGTTATACATCAGTTTTTTATTAAATATTTTTTTTGTTACATTGGCTTAAAATGAGCCTACATTTCACAAACCAAACTATTTATGAAACAAAAATACCTAATTAAACTACTCCCAATTTTCCTTTTCCTCACTGTACTTTATTCCGAAGCCCTCGCCCAAACTACTCCAATTTCAGGTATGGTCAGGGATGCGGAAAGCGATCAACCACTTGTGGGCGTTAACGTTATCATTAAAAATCGCCAGGTTGGCGCCACTACAGATGTTAAGGGAAATTTTCAATTTAACACCACCGAAACACTTCCTGTAACCCTTGTATTTTCCATGGTAGGTTATGAAAGCCAGGAAAGGAATATACAGGATGCTGCTGCAGCCACAGGTATTAATGTATCATTGACCGAAAGGTATATGTTGGGTCAGGAGGTAGTTGTATCTGCATCAAGGGTAGAAGAAAACATCATGCAATCTCCAGTTTCTATAGAAAAGGTTGACTTACTGGCAATTCGCGAAACAACCGCTCCTTCATTTTATGAAGCATTGGCAAATGTTAAGGGTGTTCATGTTAATTACAGCAGTTTAAACTTCCCATCATTCAATACCAGAGGTTTTGCAACCATTGCCAATGAGAGGTTTGTTCAACTGGTAGATGGGATGGATGTATCTGCCCCCCTACTTAACTTTCCTACAGGAAACCTGGTAGGCATGTCAGAGCTTGATGCAGAAAGCATGGAGCTTGTGCCGGGAGCGGCTTCTGCATTATATGGCCCGAATGCATTTAATGGAATATTGTTCATGAACAGTAAAAGCCCATTTGATTATCAGGGGTTAAGTGCCCAGGCAAAATTGGGAGTAACAAGGTCTGATAATGCAGGGACAAACCCTTTATATGATTTTTCTTTACGGTATGCTACTGCTTTTAATAATAAAATTGCCTTCAAGGTAAACTTCTCATATTTTGATGCAGAAGATTGGAGAGGCACAAATTATAATACCGACAGGGTTCAGCCTCGTACAAGAAATACCTCAGCACCCAATTTTGATGGTGTAAATTTATATGGTGACGAAGCAGTGATCCCAATTCCATTGGGAGGTCTTGGTAATTTAAACCTAAGACGTACCGGATTAAGGGAAGAAGACCTAATGGACGATTTTAGTGCTAGAAGCCTAAAAGCAGATGCAGCTCTTCATTATCGTATAAATCCAAGATTGGAAGGTATTTTAAGCTATCGTTATGGCGGAGGAAATTCTTTGTATCAGGGAGGTGAAAAATATGCCCTGAGAAATTTCAATCAGCAATTTATTAAAGCTGAAATAAGATCTGACAACTTTTTTGTCAGGGCTTATCAAACCATCACTGATGCTGGTAACTCTTATAACTTAAGTGCATTAGGTGCATTTGCGAATGAAAGATTTTCCCCTACCCGGACACAATGGGCCCCAACATATGCTCAAAGTTATGTATTGGCAATGCAAGGATATATTCCGGGTATGGAAGCGGGAAATGAAACAGCGGCTCATGCTTTTGCAAGATCACAAGCTGACGCAGGCATCCCGCAACGGGGCACTGCTGCTTTTGAAGAGGTAGTCGATGCGGTTAGAAACGATTTGTTCCAAGTACAAAATGGTGCAAGGTTGGTTGATCAGTCAAGATTGTACCATGGAGAATTCAACTACAATTTCAAGAACCAAATAGATTTTCTAGATATACAAATAGGTGGTAACTTAAGAAGGTACGACCTGTTTTCAAATGGTACAGTGTTCAATGAAAACCCTACTGGTGAAGGAGAAAATGAAAGAGTGGTAATAGATGAGTATGGAGTTTATACCCAGATAGCAAAAAGGCTTTTGGATGACCGCTTAAAATTAACTGGATCAATCAGGTATGATAAAAACGAAAATTTTGAGGGCCAAATTACACCGAGGTTCTCAGCTGTATACACGGTTGGCCAAAACCATAATTTCAGGGCCTCTTATCAAACTGGTTTCAGAAATCCGCAAACCCAGGCACAATTTATTTACTTTCCCGCTTCAGAAGGGATTTTGCTTGGAAGTGTAGAATCAAATGCAGCAAGGTATGGCATTCATAATGGTGGCGCCCTGAACTCAAGAGGGGAAGTAGTAAACCTTTCCTATGTACAACCGGAACAGCTTGTTGCTTATGAAATAGGATATAAAGGGATCATTGACAATAAAATTTTAATTGATTTAAATTATTACTTCAACCGATATGAAGGAATGATGTCTCAACAAACTGTATTTTCACGGGAAGCCACCATGCATCAAGGAAATGTAATACAGGCTGGAAGAGCATTTAGACCTTATGTTAATGCTGATGAAAGCATCAGGTCACAAGGTATAGGCTTGGGTGTTACTTATAATTTATTTCAAGGCTATACCCTTTCAGGAAATTATTCTTATGCGTCATTCTCATCTGACCAAGCAGCGGATAGCGAATTTGAACCAGCATTTAATACACCTGAGCACCGTTATACCGTTGCTTTTGGCAATAGGAAAGTCTATAAAAACCTAGGCTTTAACGTGTCGTTCAGGTGGCAGGATGAATATTTATGGCAATCTTCTTTTGGCCAGGCCCAAATTGGAGCCTTTGGGGTATTGGACGCCCAGGTGAACTATAAGATTGTTCCTTTAAAAACCATGGTAAAAATTGGTGCATCAAACCTTGGCGGCAATGATTACATTACCAATTTGGGTGGCGGCCAAGTAGGTTCCATCTATTATATTTCACTTTTGTTTGACCAATTTTTAAATTAATAATTAAAATATTTTAATATCATAATTATTAAAGAACCGAAATTAAACTTCATCTAAAAAAATATGAAAAATTTAAAATATATATTTAAAATTATTTATATCTGCCTTCTGTTCTCCTCTTGTGCACAGGAGGTAATCGATAAATATGAACCAGTAACGGATACGCCACCACCACCAACAGAACCAACCCCTTCTTCAGGAGAAGCGGATTTTACCAAGTATGTAGCAGTTGGAAATTCCTTAACCGCAGGCTACATGAATGGAGCTTTGTATACAGCAGGGCAAAACACATCACTTGCTGCACAGCTGGCAAAGCAATTTGCACTTGCGGGTGGGGGAGCTTTTAACCAGCCAGATATTAATTCTGAAAATGGTTTTTTTGGAGTAGGTCCTGATGGAACCACAATACTCGGAAGACTTAGGTTGAGTGCTGCTACGAATGCCCCTGCACCAATTGTTCCTGGTGATAGGCCTACTCCGTATGCAGGCGACAAAGCGACTTTAAATAATTTTGGGGTTCCTGGGATTACTTTAGGCACTGCTTTAATACCTCAAACTGGAGGGCCCTATGATCCGGAAAATCCATCAGCCAATCCCGCCTTTAATCCTTTATATGCGCGGTTTGCGTCAAATCCTGGCACTTCCACAATTATTGGTGATGCAGCTACTGCCTTAGCCAATGGAGGTACCTTTTTTACCTTTTGGCTGGGCAATAATGACGTTTTAGGCTATGCCGTTGGTGGTGCTTCAAACCCAGGTATCCTTACATCAACCGACGACTTCCAACAAAGATTTCAAATTGCTTTAGGAGCATTGCTTCAAGCCAGCCCTCAAGCTAAAGGTATGGTTGTTAATATCCCAAATGTAATTGATATACCTTATTTTAAAACCATACCTTATAATCCGGTTCCGCTTACTCAAGATCAGGCAGATCAATTAAATACCGCTTATGCGCAATTCAATGCAGGAGTTGAAGGTTATAATGCAGCGGTTCCAGAAAGTATGCGTAGGACTAAAATCACTTTTGCTGAAGGGCAAAATGCTTTTATTATTGAAGATGAGGATTTAGCTGATTCCCCTTTACCAAAATGGAGATTGACAACGCCAAATGATCTTGTAACATTAAGGGCAAGTGCAGAGCTTTCTAAGGGTTTTGGAACGCAACAACCTATGCCAGATGCATTTATTTTGACCCCACAGGAACAGGAAGTAATTCAGCTTAGGATCAATGATTTTAATACGATAATATCCAACGTGGTTACAGCAAATACTGAAAGAGTTGGTCTGGTAAACATGAATGAAGTATTTCAACAGTTTGCACAAACAGGATTCGTAGGCGACAATATCTTTATCACTGCAGCCCTTGCCCCTCCTTTTGGCGCATTCTCACTTGACGGAGTTCACCCAAATAGCCGCGGGTATACTTATACTGCCAATAGATTTATTGAAGCAATAAATCAAAAATTTAATGCTACAGTTCCTTTGATCAAAATTACTTCCACTCAAGGCAATGAATTGCCTCAACCATAATTTTTTATTTAAAAAAATAAGAGGATTTTATTGCCTCTTATTTTTTTATAAGATTTCAAATTTTAATGAATATGGTTTTTCAATTATATATACAATTTTATAGTTAATTCCTTTTTAAACTTCCTAATATTAAACTTTTGAACCTATGAATTGGATTTTTATACAATAAAACCCAAAGGTTGAAATCAATCCTACTTATCTCTATTTTAATCCTTGTTAATTGCTGCAAAAAAGAATAAAATCCTCTACCTGAAAAGGTGGACAACATGGAATTGTTGATCCAGGACGATGCTACCCAGCTTTCCGCGCCAGGAGCTCAAATCAAACTGAGTGATGGAGGCCCAACAATTACCACTGCGTCCGACGGTCTCGCCAACTTTGACATGCTACCCAATAAGGTGTATAAAAAAGAACTTTAACAGTTACTACAACTTTTAAAGTTTCTATAGAACACCCAGATTATGGGCTGCCGGAATTAAGGGCAGACGTAAAGAAAACAACCATTAAACTGATAAAAAAATCTTATCCACAAAATTTTACTTATACTTTTCCCGTATCAAACAATGATGGTATAACCGTGGCTTCTATGGATGACGAAGGATTTGTTATGGAACAAATTCAGATTTAATGGATAATATAAAGGATTCCCAATATAAAGAGCTCCACAGTCTATTAATTTATAAAGGTGGAAAATTGGGGATTGAGGAACTACATCAACATTTTCCCTGATCAAGACCTGGTAATTGTAATGAGCCAGGGAAATTATCTTGTATGGCCTCTTTATTTTCATCAGGCAGATGATATAATGAGTGCTATAATACCAGCAATAAAGTAAAAGATCCTAAAATTTTACAGTAAAAAAAATTAAGTTTAATCGTACATTTATGCCGGCCCATTGGGGTGTGATCTTTTGTTATATAATCGCAGATTTACTTATCAG
>JALZND010000208.1:0-970 GCA_030857845.1 Bacteroidota bacterium
TTGATTGAATATGTAAAGAATCAAGAAGTACATCATCGAAATATTTCTTTCAGGGAGGAATATATACGTTTATTGGAAGAACACAATATTCAATTCGAGGAAAAATATCTATTATAATGCATTGTTCAACCACTCCGTGGTTTTAGCTGTAATTTTTTTACATTGCCCGTTATCACGGGCTATTCAGGTTCAAGCCCGCCGGGCTTGGGTGTCGGTTTTTATAGTCGAATTCAGGTTTTAAATTAAAAACAGATAAGTAAATTTTTCCATTACATCTTATAGATTGCAACTTATAGATTATCAGGAATTTATATCGGTTTTAAAAGGGTTATTCATCGAAAACAAATATCATCTTCTAAGTAATTCATATTTGTAATGCTGTCTTCTTATTTCATCTCTTAACTTAAATCAACTTAGGGCAAGCTGATATGATTAATATTAAATAGTAATTTCTATTAAAATAAATAAGTTCTATAAACCGAAAGGATTCAAAATTAAAGAAGCCCAAATTATTTATAATCAAATCAAGTTCAACAAATGTTTGTACATGAAGAAGTCAATTTATTTAGGCGGAATATTGAACATAACCCAATCAAAATAAAACCACTAAGCTATTATTATATGGGAGGGATTACTTTAAAATATACAGGATAATTAAAATTTTATCGTGTATTAAAGCACATCCTGATCTAGGATAAGGCAGTTATGTTACCTCCTGTAGTTATGTTACCTGTAAGGATTTGTTACCTTAAGTGAAATTCATTTTCGACATTATATTCCAGTTGGACACCATATTCGGCTTTAGGCAAATTAAAACGAAATGTTGTTCCTTTCATTTCAGTGCTTTCCACAGATATAGTACCACCATTTTTCTCAATAAATTCTTTGCAAAGGATCAATCCTAATCCAGTTCCTTTTTCATTGTTTGTGCCTTTCGATGTATATTTATTCTCAATTTTAAATAGTTTTT
>JALZND010000208.1:980-6478 GCA_030857845.1 Bacteroidota bacterium
TTTCCTGAACTTCTTGGTTCATCCCCACCCCATTGTCTTTTACAAAAATCACGATATTGTCATTTTCTTCTTCTGCAAACACTGCAACCTTGCCGCCTTTGTTTGTAAATTTAATGGCATTTGAAATAAGGTTTCTAATAACGGTAGTAATAGAATTCCTGTCCACTTGAACGATAGTTTGCTCACTGATAGAAGATTCTAGGGTGATATTTTTATTTTGTGCAGAAACTTCGAGCAGCTGTAGAGTATTGTTAACAACTCCCGAGAGGCTTATGGCTTCAGGATTGTATTCAATAATACCTGTTTGCGATCGGGACCATTCCAAAAGGTTCTCTAGCAGACTAAATAAATTACCGACAGATTTATCAAGGTCTTTTGCTACCATTTGTATTTCTTCTTGTGAGAGGCTGGCGGTATGATTTATCAATAGGTTTGAAAATGAAGTCAATGAGCTCAATGGGCCTTTAAGGTCGTGTGCAATGATGGAGAAGAACTTGTCTTTTGTTGCATTTGCTGCCTGAAGGGCTTCATTGTTTTTATTAATTTTCTCATTTGTAAGGGTAAGCTGTTTATTTGATCTTTGCTTTATCCTGTATAAATAAAGCACCAGCATCACGATAACTACCACAAAACCAATAACCACAATTAAAAAGGTGTGGAATGTTTCCTGGTCACGGAGTTCCATTTCTTTTATTTGCTGGTTAATCTTTAATGCCATTATCTCAGATTCTTTTTTGTTCAGCTCGTACAAAGACTGAAGCTCTGAGATCTTTTTTTCATTTTCCTCACTTATGATAAATTCATCAATGGCAAGGAAGTAATTTTTATTTTCAAGTGCTTCTTCATAGTTTTTTTGTGCCAGGTGGCAAGTATATAATTTCTCGTAACTGAACCTTATACTTTTTTTATCATTAGTCTCCAAAGCATAATTAAGGCCCATTTCAAGGTGTTCCTGTGCTTGTTGGTATTTCTTTTGTAACAAATAAACTTCACCAATGGAATTATAGGTATCGGCAAGGGCAATTTGTTTGTTGAGCTGTTTCCAAATAGCAAGCGCAACATCTAAGTTTTTATGCGCCCTTATATAATTGCCTGTTTTTTTGTAGATCTCAGCAATATAATTTAAAGAACGGGCTTCGCCTGGTTTGTCGTTGATTTCCCTTCTCAATGCCAATGCTTTTGTATGGAAATGGTAAGCATCAGCAGTGTTGTTGAGTGCCGAGAATACATTTGCTATTGCATTATAAGAATCAGCTTCGCCTTTTTTATTGTCATTTTCTATTTCATAATCCAAAGCTTTACGATGGTATAAAAGGGCAGAATCGTATTGTTGAAGTTTACTGAAGGCATTTCCGATCTTGTGGTTCAGTTTTGAAATTGTAAAATAGTTTTCTAGGGCTTTTTGGATTTTTAATGATTTACGGTAATATTCAACTGCCGTATTGTTGTTGCCTACTTCTTCATAAATAGAGCCGATTGTCATTAAAGTAGTTGCTTCACCAGCTTTCAATACCATTCCTTCCTCAATTTTGAGTGCTTCAAAACAGTATTCCAGGGCCTTTTCGTAATCAAAAAACAGGTACATATGAGAAAGGCCCATATTCCTAAGAGAAGTGGCTTTGGCAGGTTGATTGTTGGATAATGTGGCCAGTGTCAAAGCTTCGGAAGCTTTTTCAAAAGCTTTTCCTGGATATGTTTCCAGGTTTCTTTCAGCAATTTTGTTTAATATTTGAATTTTTGATGTGTCCTGTACATCTTCATTATTGATATCAATAGTATCATTTTCTGTTTGATTGGCTTTAGCACCTCCTCCTAAACAGAAAAATGCATAAATTAAAAAAATGGTTTTTACAAAGTGATTTTGCATCTTTAAAAATAAACTTATCGGGTTTTCAACCTGAGGTTAAATAGTAAATCTTTATTATAGTTGAGGATTTAGAGGTTTTAAAATATCTAACATTAATATCAGGATCAAAAAAAATTAAGTGTAAATCAAAATGTACAATAAACTTTAGCAGGTCAAAGCCAGTAATAAATCTATTGTGCTTTATATTCTAGGTTATGAATTTCTTAAATTATTAGGTATAAATATTAAACAAGTCGGTGTGGATATTACATATATGATATAATCATTAGATTTGATGAGGTTTGATAAATTTGGAGATGAATTAATTATATGTACTTTTGTAAAATATATATTTTTTCAATTCAATAAGTCATAATTCATTAAACTTTAAGAATATAAGTACGTTCCAATTAATGGATTGAAATTAGAAAAAGTATACTCACTTCAGCAGATTTTTCAAAAAACGGCGGAACAAGCCGTTATTTTTATTTAATAGAAGCAACAAAAATTATGTCAAATGTATCTTATTATACAGAAGAAGGATTAAAAAAGCTCAAGGATGAGCTGAACAACCTGAGAACAAAAGGGCGCTCTGATATTGCCAAACAAATAGCTGAAGCTCGGGACAAAGGTGATTTAAGTGAAAACGCAGAATACGATGCAGCCAAAGATGCCCAAGGTCTTTTAGAACTAAAAATTTCTAAACTTGAGGAAGTTGTGGGCAATGCCAGGATCATTGATGAATCAAGTATCGATACATCAAAGGTTTCCATCTTGTCGAAGGTAAAGATGAAGAACAAGAAAAACGGTGTGGTGGTAACTTATACCATTGTTTCAGAAGAAGAAGCAGATCTTAAATCTGGTAAAATTTCTGTTAAGTCCCCTATTGGAAAGGGAGTATTAGGCAAAAAAATTGGGGAAGTTGCACAGGTACAGGCACCTGCCGGAAGTATGGAATTTGAGATATTGGATATAAGCCTTTAAGTTATGGCAAGTGTTTTCACAAAGATCATCAATAAAGAAATCCCTGGTCAAATAATTGCCGAAGACGAGCGGTTTATAGCTTTTTTGGATATAAATCCATTGGTGATGGGTCATTGCCTTGTAGTCCCAAAGAAAGAAATCGATTATATATTTGACCTTGAGGACGAAATGCTCGCCGAGCTTATTGTATTTTCTAAACAAGTGGCCAAAGCAATTAAAGAAGCCATTCCTTGTATCAGGGTTGGTATTGCTGTAATAGGCCTGGAAGTGCCACATACCCACATTCATCTGGTGCCTTTAAACAGTTTGGGCGATATAAACTTTAACAAGCCAAAATTAAATCCACCCAAAGAAAAACTGGAAGAAATAAAAGAAAAGATTAAAAGCTGCTTATAACGCAGCTTTTTTTATGAAAAAAAGGCGGGTCAATAGCAGGTCGACAGTTTTAAATGTTGGTATGGGCATCTGTAAATTCTCCTGCTGATTATTTTGTTATAGATAATTCTAATCGCCATTCAAAGGGAAAATTCCAAGATTCGATTACAAAATCCTTTCCGGATTGTCTCCTACAAAGGCTTTCCAGCTTTTAGATGATGCCTGTGGTACATTATTTTGAAAATAATGGCAAACAGCTACTGCCAGCGCATCTGAGGCATCCAATAATTTTGGAGTATCATGAAAATCTTTTAAGAGGTTTTTTAGCATCTGGGCTACCTGTTCTTTAGATGCATTTCCGTTTCCGGTTACGGATTGCTTAATTTTTTTAGGGGCATATTCTGTGATAGGGACTTCCCGGGAGAGGGCAGCTGCCATCGCCACTCCTTGTGCACGCCCGAGTTTTAGCATTGATTGAATATTTTTGCCATGAAAAGGTGCTTCCAGTGCAACTTCATCGGGAGTAAAGTCTTCAATAAGATTTAAGACTCTTTCAAAAATTTTCTTAAGTTTAATAGCATGATTTGTATATTTGTCCAAATGAATGACTCCATACTGTAATAATACAATGTCACCTGAACGGATCTCTATTATTCCGTAACCCATGGTGGTCGTTCCAGGGTCTATTCCCAGGATAATTTTGTCATTGGAAGCTTTGGATTTTCGAATCATCTATGCAATATAGCGATATCACCCTTGTAAAAAAATTTGAAAGACTGCCTCTTGGCTTTATTGTCAAAACCATTTCTTTATTGTTGATATTGTCCTATTTGGGTTATGTAATAAAAAAAGAACAAAGACTTTTAGAAAAACTATTTTATACTTTAAAAGAAGTTTGGCTTACAGAGCAGTATATTTTATTTCTTGTGCCAATCCTGCTCATGCCTTGCAATTGGGCAGCCGAAGCCTTAAAATGGAAGATACTTTCCAAAAAAGTGGTCAGGCAAAATTTTACACAATCAATAGTGGGGGTATTGTCTGGATTAACCCTGGGGTTCATAACACCTCAAAGCTTGGGTGAATATGCCGGGAGGATTTGGCAAATAAAAAGTTCTCGCAGGTCAGAGCTTGTAGGAGCGGTTTTTATAGGCAGCATTATTCAATGCATTATTTCACTGTTGTTTGGTTTGGGAGGAGTCCTTGTATTTGTCAATAATCATAACGTTCAAATTTCTCAAAATTCCCTAATCTTGTTTGTCGCATTGTTGGCGGTAATTTTAATTTCCCTGCGGTACTTTTGGAAATCATCTATTATTCCAAACGTTGCCAAAAATTTTTACCAGAAATATTTTAGCATTATAACAACTTATTCCAGTAAGGAGCTGATTCAGGTTGGCTGGCTTTCATTCTTAAGATATGTTATATTTTCTTCACAATTTATTATTGTATTGATATTGTTTAAAGTTGATCTCCCCATTCCTATTTTGTTTGCAGGGGTTTCATGGGTTTTTGTTGCAAAGTCCATTATACCTGCCTTTAATTTCCTGAGCGACATAGGGGTGAGGGAGTTTTCTGCTCTGCTTTTTTTTGCACCTTATAATATAGATATTTCTAAAATTATCTTGGCAAGTTTGTTGATTTGGGCAATAAATATACTTCTTCCTACCATTGCAGGTTCATTGCTTGTCTATAAAATGAGAGTTCTTAAATAATGATGGTTATTTTATACTCAATCTTTATCTTTTTGTATTGTATTTTGATCCTTAAACTGTATATATCCTGGGAAAATATAGACTTAAAGATAATAAATAGTGATGAAAGGCAACCCCAGGAACATTTTATTTCAATAATTATTCCCGTTAGAAATGAGGCAAATAATATTCTACCGCTGCTATATGACATTAACAAACAGGAAACATCCCCACAGCATTTTGAGGTTATAGTAGTTGATGACGCTTCCACTGATGGTACAATAGATAAAGTACTGGCACACAAAAGTAGTTTTTGTTTCGACCTGAAGGTACTTTACTTAAAGGTTGAAGCAGGCTTTACAGGCTCCCATAAAAAAAAGGGCCTCACCTTGGGTATTGAACACAGCAAAGGAGACTATATTTTAACAACAGATGGAGATTGCAGGGTGCAGCCTCATTGGCTTACCTCATTAAGGTCCATCATCATAGAGCACCAGCCTGAATGCATAACCGGCCCCGTGACATTTGAAAATGAAAATTCCATCTTTAAAGATATGCAGATTATGGAATTTGCTTTCCTGATAGGTACGGGGGCCTCTTCT
>JALZND010000209.1 GCA_030857845.1 Bacteroidota bacterium
AGGCTTGATCAGGTTGAATCATAAGCTTCAGAAGGTGCCCAATGGCTATAAAGTCCAAAAGATAAATTTTGGGAAATACGAAACTATTTCAGCAACCATACCATGGGGTGATTTATCTACCGCATATTTTAGTACCGGAATCCCTAACATTGAAGTTTTTATGGGGATGAACGAAAACATGATCAAGAAGCTTAAAATGTCTAATTACTTAGGATGGTTGTTCAGGTTGCCGCCTGTAAAAAAATATTTGAAAAAGCAGGTCGATCTAAAAAAAGAAGGCCCCGATGCGGAAAAGCGTGCAAAAGGGAAAAGCTTATTTTGGGGTGCTGTAAAGGATGAAAAGGGTAAAACACAAGAGGCCAGGTTAAGCACTCCTGAAGGGTATTCACTAACAGCACTCACTGTTGTACATATTGTGCAGAAAGTACTAAAAAATGACCTTAAAATTGGCTTTCAGACTCCTTCAACTGCTTATGGTGAAAGTTTAATTTTAGAAATACCAGGATGTAAATTGATGATATAACCTAAACCGGATTGTTTATTTTTGTAGGACTTATAACAATTACCTGGGAGCAATTACATTTTTGGCAGGGTAAATATAAATTTAGACCCAAGCTTTCCGTCCGATTCTACCCATATTGTCCCGCCGTGTTCTTCTATGATTTTTTTCACGATGGCAAGGCCCACACCAGTACTTTCTTTAGTGTCCCTGGAAACGAGGGTTTGAAAGATCACAAAAACTTTTTCATGAAATTCTTCGGGTATTCCTGGCCCATCATCTTCTACAGAAAATTTGTAATTTTTACTGTCTTCTTCAAAATCAATAATGACTTTCCCTTGAGGTTTGTCATGATACTTGATGGCA
Organism: Bacteroidota bacterium; assembly: GCA_030857845.1. Lineage (GTDB taxonomy): Bacteria > Bacteroidota > Bacteroidia > Cytophagales > Cyclobacteriaceae > JALZND01. The sequence goes on from JALZND010000209.1 coordinate 866, forward strand.
TTGCTGATCAGGTTGGTAAAGATCTGTTCTAGCCAGGTGCTATTGGAGTAAATTACAGGTAGCTGTTTTGATACCGACAACGAAAAGTTTTCAGGAGCATTGATCACACTGATTACTTCCTGGATAAGATTATTGAGGTTTATTTCGTCGCGGGTAACTTTTATCCTGCCCACCCTTGAATAGCTCAAAATTCCATCAATCAGATTTTGCATCCTTTGTGCACGGCCCCTGAGCATGGCCATATTGTGGCGTACCTCACTATCTGCACCTTCGCCCAAATCCTCTTCAATGTACTCAGAAAGTGCAGCAATTCCCCTGAGAGGGGCTTTTAAATCGTGTGAAACTATGTATGCAAATTGATCCAGTTCTTTATTGATCTTTTCGAGGTTGTCGGCAGAATCTTTTAATTTCTGCTCAGAATTTATTTTATCTGTTATATTAAGGGCAAAACCTATTAAACCACCAGTATTGGCCTGATCTGGAAATACGAAATATTCATAATGAAAATCGGTTTCCGAAATATTTGAACTGTTGATAAATGATACATATTCTCCTTCGTAAGCCTTTTCAATAAAGTCACTTACCTGTGGAAAAGTATCAAAAATATTCATCCCTACAAGCTTGTCATCTTCAAAGCCAAGGCTATACAGCCCCGTTCCAATAGATTGAGTAAAAAACCCTTTTTTGTCAACTTTAAAAATGAACACTGGCATGTGTGACAATATCCCATTCAAAAGTTGGCTTTTGTCAATAATTTCGGCTTCGGCTTTTTTCTTGTCAGATATATCTGTTGCCATGAAAAGATAGCCGGTTATTTCACCAAAATTGTCTTTTAAAGTCGTTGCCGTTACAGAGGCTATTATGGCTGGATTATCTTTTTGAGGATAGGTCCATTCACTTTCGTCAACGTTCAGGGTTTGGAGCTTTTCAATAAAAACTTCAAACCCTGGCAAAACAGTTTTGTTCAATTCAATTGAAAGAGCCTCGGCACGATGTCCTATTTCTTCTTGTACATGCAGCGCAACGATGTTTAACTTCTCAACAACATCTTCAGCTTTTACCCCCAGCATTTTTTCTGCCCCTTTATTAAAGGTTTTAATAAGGCCATTGAAGTCAATTGAAATAATGGCGAAGCTGGAACTGTCCAATATTGCCCTTTGGAAAACAGTGGATTTTACCAGCTCGTTTTCAAGTTCTTTTCGTTCTGTATTGTCCCTGATAGCAATAGCATTGATTGTAAGCCCGTCGTTGACAATAGTTTTGATCATTATTTCGGCAGGGAAAGTAGAGCTGTCATTTCGTACGCACATGGTTTCCAGGCGCCTTTCACCTATCAGTGACGAGTCTTTATTTGATATCTCCCTGTAAATCCTCGGAAAGAAGTTAAAAAGGCTCATTCCCTTTACTTCAGAATAGTCATAGCCAAAGGTTTTAGTGAATGCAAGGTTGCAATCAACAATTTTACCTAATTCATGGATGGCAATATTTTCAAAAGCGAATTCAGATAACCTTCTATAGCGTTCTTCATTTTCTACCAATTCTTGTTTTAGCTTTTTCTTTTCGGTAATATCCTTGGCATGGATATAGGTTTTATTTCCTTTTTTCAATGCCTTTATCCGTAAGAAAATCATACTAAGATTAATTGTGGTAACTTCAAATTCAATAAAATTACCTTCATTAATTCCTTTTAATTCTTCCTCTGCATGGGCTTGATGGGCGGGGGATATGATATCAATAAAAGAGGATTCAACTTCATTGTCAAAACGAAATCCTGTTAATTGGTAGAATTCTTCATTGGCCGATTCAAAAACAAAGGTTTCAGAATTTATAACAGCCATTATTTTTGAAGACCCTGTGAGGAAATAATTTAATACAAGGACTTGTTCTTCAAGCTTTTCAAGTTCTGATTTAGATGATACCAAGGCTGAAATGTTTTCAGCTATTATTTTTAAAAAGGCTTGTTCATTTTTTGCAAGCGCATTTTCAGTATTTCCCATTGCACAAAGGTACCCAATATTTTTCCCATTGTTAACCAGTGGAACCTGCGCATAAAATTTAATATTATTGTTACTGAAAAATTTATTCGTAGAGATGGAGGCTATATTGCTTGTTTCATATAGATTTTTAGCTTCGCCATGTTCCAGGTGCAAACATTGATCATCGAACCCGGAAATGCCATATTCCGATATCTGCCATTCTTTTTGAGACGTTTTTATGGCAACAATGGCAAAGGGTACTTTCAAAAATGAAAAACATAACCTAATTAGTGAATCTAAATTATTAGGTTGGGGATTAATATCCATCAATTACCAGCTTTTTATATTTCTTTCAAATTAAACTCCATTCCTAAAATTTCGCTGTAGTTTTCCCCGTCATGCAACATCTGCTCATCATTTTGGGAATAAATCCAGTTAATTACAACTTCATGGTTATTGCTGCTCAATATTGAGAAACGTTCAAGTAATTGTAATACACATTTGGCTGAACTGGTATTGAAATATTTAAATTGAATGTTTAGTACAGTTTTAGGTTTTGGATGTTTAATGTAATCATCCAGCCATTCAAAAACCTGATTGTAAAAATCCAAAGCATATTCAGCACAAGACATCCCTTTAATTTCAAATATGCCAGAGTTATTATCGAAATTTACTTCTGGGGTTTTCGGTGTAGATTTTAACATTAATGGATCCATCCGTTTCTATCTTTTAATCGTAATTTTCAAAGTGAAAAAGCAATTAGATTCATCAATAGTTTCAAAATTATATTTTAATTTATTGTTGCTCTTCCTTGCTATATCCAAAAACCCCAATCCGCCGCCGCCTTTGGTGCTATAGCTGTTGTTTGTAAGGACATTGTTATATAGGACCTTTAATTCTTCAGCAGATGAATTATTGATCTTGTCGATCCAATTTTTTAATTCTTCGACTTTTTTTACAGGAATAAAATTTCCTGTATTTATTGAATATGATCCCTGATCATTTTCAACAGCAAGCAATATACAGTTAGAATCGTAAGGAAACTTATTTTCTTGGTAATCAATATGGTTACAGAGATTTTGTAAGCTTTCCATAAGTATACAGTATACTTTTTTGCGAGTTACTAAATTCTCTTCAATTATATCGAGCCTGTCAGATATAATGTTAAGAACTGAATCTATAATCTCAAAAGTAACTACCCCTTTATAGCTGAGCCTTATACTATTCGGGGTCATTTCTTTAAATATTTCCAAACAATTTTCCATTAAATTAGAAATGGTCGTAAACTTCTTAAGCAATTTCCTTAAGTTCAAAAGGTAAATTTAAAATCTCACTATAGTTTTCACCATCTTGAATCATTTGCTCATCGTTTTTTTCATGGTACCAATTAATGGTAACTTTTTTTCCTAAAGTGCGGAGCACATTGAATTTTTGAAGTAATCCCAAAATGCATTTTGCTGAGCTGGTATTGAAATACTTAAACTGGATATTTACTGTTGTTTCAGGTTTTGGATCTTTGGAGTATACATCAATCCACTGATTAACAGGATTGTAAAATTCCTTAGCATATTCTGCACATGACATACCTTTAAGAGTACAGGTACCTGTAGCATTGTCGAAATGTATAGCAGGTGTTTTTAATGTAGGTTCGATGATAAGTGGTTCCATGCGAATATATATTATGCTTTTTTTATTATAGTCTGAAATGTAAAAAAGGAGAATTCATCATTAACTTCCTGGAAATTATAATCCATTTTTTCCCCAACCCTTAATGCTATATCAAGAAATCCCAATCCGCCCCCTCCTTTATCAGAAAAACTATTGTTTTGTAGGATCTCATTGTATTTCTTCCTGAGGTCACCTGGAGAAAGCGAATTAATTTCTTCTATCCATAATTTTAGTCCTTCAACTTTATTGTTTGGGATAAAATTTGCAGTAAGGATTCTATAACCTCCATTTACGGTGTCGATCATAAACAATACTGAGGCAGGATCATATTCATTGAAAGCTTTGGCTTCATTGTTAGCGTTTAAATCGTCCACATGGCTGCCCAGATTTTGCAGGCATTCCATCAATACCCCAAAAACTTTTTTTCTTGTATTTATATTTTCTTCTATTTGGTCAAGTCTGTTAGAGATGACCATAATTATTGAATCGATCAATTCAAAAGTTACAGATCCTTTAAATATCATAGATATACTATTGGGTAGCATCTGCTTATGAATATCAAGAAAATTTAGCATTGGTATAAAATTAAGTGGTACATTATATTTACTATACAATGCAAGATAGAAGTTCTAGTGTGTAAAAATATTTTAATTAAACAATTAAAATTACTTGTGTTAGGATTTCATTTTGCGGGCGGATAATGGGCGTTCTGGTAATTATATTTAGGTGAAGATATTGATTTTAAACATATTAATTTATATTATATTGATTTAGCTTAGAAAATTAGCGAATTATAATATTAGTTTTTCATTAAGAATATGGCATGCACTAATTTTTTACCTTCTATAATTTTGATATTCATCTCTTTTCCCACTTCACCATTTTTTAGATCGTTTTAATTAACAAATGGATGCGGTGATAAAAAACAGGGTATCAAATTTATTGAAGTCTCATTTAGATTTACACTAATTTAAGTTTTAATTGAATTTACCCATTACAATTTTTAAGATATTTGCATGGGAAAAGACAAATAGCGGATTCCATTCCGGCACCTGGACCTTTAAAAAATTATACTTAAAAGTTATCATCATTTAATCATCAATTTGTACTATAGGGCCCATTCATTAGGAAAGTGCATTCACTAGCGCATAAGGTTGCCTATTCATCATATTTGTGAAATTGAGCAACAATACCCGAAAACTGCTATAATAAACTTGGAATTTCTTTCTTCACCTCCCAACTGATCGAAACAGCCATCAGAGAATATGAAGTAGGTATCACCTTCTTGGAATTAAATTTCACTATTGTTAAATTTCATGATTGCCCTGCACTATTTCCTTATCTTATTTTTACTTAAGCTATATTTCTCTTCAGGGTTAATTTATAAATAGTGAAGTTAAATCAATCATTTATTTAGCCAATCACTTGCCAAACCCCATAAAGCCATTTAAATCGTAGCTAATTGTTGTAACATTTCTTTCTTACAAACCATGGTAGATGCTAATATTCTCGAATTTATTGTCTTTCCTTTGTCCATAAAAGGATAAGGATGAAAAATATTAAAGTTTTAAAGTGATTAAGATTTTATTCTATTTTGCTTTATTAAAAATTTAATTAATCTAGTATTATAATTATTCAGGCAAAGTAGATTATAAATAAGGATCGCAATGAACTATTAATAATATGATTAATAATGTCTATTGAATTTATTGGCGGTATTATTTTACTATGAGCTCTGCATTTACAATGGGGTAACCAATCATGTTAACTTTTCTAACAAATCCGGGCATATATTCCACCGGCTTAAAAAAAGCTTTAAGCCAAATAGTATTCCCCAATTTATCTTTTATTGGAAGGTCTTTTTCTTTTATATTGTTCTTAATGACATTTTCCCAAAATTCATCATTGAAATCCTTGTATCCTTCTGGCAATATATTATTAAAT
>JALZND010000210.1:0-3158 GCA_030857845.1 Bacteroidota bacterium
TATAATTGCTGTATTGAAATATATGTAATTAGATTTGACTACATCCATTCCTAATACGGAAATATGTGCCTTTTCATGGTCACCTTTTTGAAGTTCAGCATCTTTTACATTGTATGCTTCTTCTATCTTTTGCAAAGCTGTTTTTTGACCTTCTATTACTTTAATTGCTGCTAAATATTCCTTATTTTTTGCTTCTAAAGAATCTTTAACATTATCCCAGAAATTATTAAGGTTTGTTACTTTCACCACTTTATATTCTTGGTAGGTATTTGATTTATCTTTTATATTTTGAAATTGATGTTGTAATGTCTTAACTACAGCTTCCTCATCTGATGTAGCTTCCTGATCTGGACTTGACACTTCCTGGGCATTAACAATTAAAAAAGAAGATAAAAAATATACAAAAAATATGGTGGTCTTAAAAGATTTCATGTTGTTTTATTTGTTATGAAAATACCCTGAAAAATAATTTTACTTTAAGATTGAGCACCTGCGGAGCAACAATAAAAGCAATATGTCCTGATTATCAGATACTATGATTTCAAAAATCTTTTTTTTAATCTTAAAAAACAAGCTGAAGAATAATTTTTAATCAGCAATAACACCAAAATTCTTACACTAAAAATTAAGAATTTTTTTTTCTTTTAGAGGCAGGTTTATCCATCTTCTGTTATCTTTTTCCAATAGATCGTCGGCTTCCTTTGGGCCCCATGATCCAGGTACGTAATTAGGTAAATCTTGCTTTTTGTCCTTGTTCCAAAAATCTAGAATGGGCATAACAATTTCCCAGGCAAGTTCTACCTGGTCAGAACGCATAAAAAGGCTGGCATTTGCCGTAATAGCATCAAGCAGCAAAGTTTCATATGCCTCGGGAGACTCGCTTTGGTAGGCAGAACTATAATTAAAAGTCATGTCCACAGGGGCGATCTTCATTTTTAAACCAGGTTTTTTGGCTTGGAACCTAATCCTGATCTCCATTTCTGGCTGGATGTTAATGATGATCCTGTTTGATTGCCACTTGCTTGTGGCTTCAGGAGAAAAAGCAAAATGAGGATTTTGTTTAAAATCTATGATTATAACAGAGGAATTTTCTTTTAGATTTTTACCCGTCCTTACATAAAAAGGAACATTTTGCCAGCGCCAATTATCAATAAAAAATTTAATGGCTACATAAGTATCGGTATCTGAGTCTGTTGCTACACCCTTTTCTTCACGATAAGATTTATATCCTGGACCACCTGAATATTGGCCTTTTACTACTTGTTCATTTACCGTTGTGGGCAAAAATTTCCTTACAGCTTTCAAAACATCTGCTTTTTTGTCCCTTACTTCATTGTCAGCAAAAGAAACCGGCGGCTCCATGGCAATCATACACAATAATTGAAGGAGGTGGTTTTGGATCATATCCCTTAATGCACCTGCCCTATCATAATACGCTCCCCTATCGTTAACTGCAACCTCTTCAGCAACGGTTATTTGTACATGGTCGATATATTGATGGTTCCAAAGAGGCTCGAACAATGCATTTGCAAACCTGAAGGCAAGGATATTTTGTACAGTTTCTTTTCCAAGGTAATGATCAATCCTGTAGATTTGGCACTCATCAAATATTCCTGTAAGTAAGTTGTTCAATTTCTTGGCGCTGGCAAGATCATGCCCAAAAGGTTTCTCCACGATTATCCTTGACCTTTTGATATCTTCTGCTATATGGCAAGCCCCAAGGTTTTGGGCAATGCTGCCTATAAATTCCGGGGATACCGCAAGGTAAAAAATCAAATTGGCTTTTGTACCCCATTGGGTTTGCATTTCAGATGTTGAGGAAGCCAATTTCCTATATGCTTCAGGGTCATTAAGGTCGCCTTTTTGATAGGTAATCAAAGGCGCAAATTCTTCCCATCGCTCCTCAATTGCTTTGCCTCTCCTGGAAAACCTATTAATACCAGTTAATAATTGGTCCCTGAAATCATCATTTGAATAGTCCGTACGGCCAAGGCCAATTACGGCAAATTTCTCCGGAAGCCAATGGTCTAAATGAAGGTTGAACAAGGCTGGGGTGAGCTTTCTGTTATTTAAATCGCCACTGCCTCCAAAAATAATAAGTATGGTAGGATCAAGTTTTTTTTCTAATTCCATTTTCTGATATTTTAGCTCCAATGTGTATGGAAAAAACCTGCTTCATCAATACGCTCGTAAGTATGTGCCCCAAAAAAATCCCTTTGTGCTTGAATAAGGTTCAATGGCAGCCTCTCGCTCCTATAGGCATCATAATACGATAAAGAAGCCATAAACCCTGCGGCGGGAATTCCTTTTTTTACTGCAAAAAGAATTACCTCCCTGGTTGATTTTTGAAGGCTGCTAATGTGGCGTGATATGTTTTCATCTAGCAATAGATTTGGAAGGCTGGGATTTTGCTCAAAGGCTTTTCTAATATCCTCCAAAATTGCAGCCCTGATAATACAGCCCCCTCTCCAAATACTTGCAACATCTTCCAGGTTCAGGCCAAACCCATAAACCTCAGAAGCCTTTTGAAGCAGGGCCATACCTTGTGCATAAGATACAAACATTGAAAATAATAAACTTTCGCCGAGCATATCGATCATTTTATTCTTATCTGCCACCAATGAGGTGTCCCCACCCACTAATATTTTCGAAGCTTGAACCCGCTCTTGCTTGTAAGCAGAAATATCCCGCATGGTCACTGCCATATCTATGACAGAAAGGGGCACCTGAAGGTCTAATGCATTTTGCGAAGTCCATTTTCCGGTACCTTTTTGTCTTGCTTGGTCCAGGATCTTATCGATAAGCATCCCATTTCCTTTGTCATCTTTTTGAAGGAAAATCTTTGCAGTAATATCAACCAAGAAAGATTGTAACCTGCCTCTGTTCCATTTATCATAAACCTGGTGAAGTTCTTCATTTGTAAGGGCAAGACCTTGCTTCATTATATTATAGGTTTCTGATATAAGCTGCATTACAGCATATTCAATCCCATTATGGACCATTTTTACGTAATGACCTGCACCTCCAAGGCCCATATACTTAACACAGGGTAATCCTTCTACTTTTGCTGCTATAGCTTCAAAAACCGGTCTGATAACTTGATATGCATCTTTGTCGCCACCTGGCATAATACTTGGCCCAAAGCGTGCGCCTTGCTC
>JALZND010000210.1:3168-6437 GCA_030857845.1 Bacteroidota bacterium
TTGCTCTCCTCCTGAAATACCTACCCCCATGAAATGGATACCATTTTCTTTTAAAGCCTCTGTTCTACTTTTTGTATCTAAAAAGTATGAGTTTCCACCATCTATTATTATATCTCCCGGATCTAAATTTGGCAAAAGGTCAGCTACAACCATGTCTACAGGATTTCCTGCAGGGACTAAAATCATGATTGCCCGTGGCTGGGCCAAAGATTTTACAAAATCTACTGTAGACTGGGTGGCAAAAATTTCCTGGTTATTCGCCTCTTTTTGCAAAAAAGATATGGCTAGTGGTTCTTTATCCAATCCTGAGACTGAATAGCCTTGATCTGCGATGTTTAAAAGCAAATTCCTTCCCATTACCCCTAAACCAACCATGCCGAATTTATTTTGCATCTCTTTCATAATATCGTGATTTGGTTGTGTAAATATTTATGGAGGCAAGAATACTTTCTATTTAATGATAAGTCAATGGGAATTAATTCTTTTTTTCTAAATCAGTTACTTTTGAAAGCCTTCTTTGGTGCCTTACTCCACCCAAAAACTTGGCATTTAAGAATGTTAAAATAATTTCTTAATCAACAAGGGGCCCAATACCTTGCCGCCTAAACACAATATGTTCATATCGTCATGTTCTACTCCCTGCCTGGCCGAATATGTATCACTGATTAAGCAAGCCCTGACTCTTTCAATTTTGTTGGCGGCAATGGCTGCCCCTACCCCACTTCCACAAATTGCTATTCCTTTATCAATAGTACCTTCTTCCATCGCCCTTGCCAAGGGCACTATATAATCAGAATAATCATCATGTAATTCTAATTTTTCTGCACCAAAATCTTTAAAGGAATATTCGTATAATATAGGATTTCTTTAAGTTTTTCTTTTATTCAAATCCTCCATGTCTGCTGCAATTCCAATTTTCATAGGTTCTTATTTTTAAGAGTTCATTTAAAATAATAATTTTATACATGTGTTGCATAAGCAAAAGAACAAAAATGAAGGATTTTTGATTTAAATCTTCGAAGGATTTTTAAATTTACCTGATAACCTTAGTTGGAGTATCAATAATCGGCACCCCAAGTTCAGCGGGCTTGAACCCGAATAGCCCGTGATAACGGGCAATGTAAAAAATTACAGCCACAACCACAGAGTGGTTGAACAATGCATTATAATAGATATTTTTCCTCGAATTGAATATTGTGTTCTTCCAATAAACGTATATATTCCTCCCTGAAAGAAATATTTCGATGATGTCTATTCGGGTTAAAGCCCTTCAGGCTTTTGTAGCTCCTAATGGTATCAACAGCGGTGGTTTAGTCTAAATTGGACTATACCTAATAATCTGAGTTCGTATATTATCCGGCACCCCAAGCCCAGCGGGCTTGAATCCGAATAGCCCGTGATAACGGGCAACGTAAAAAATTACAGCCACAACCACGGAGTGGTTGAACAATGCATTATAATAGATATTTTCCTCGAATTGAATATTGTGTTCTTCCAATAAACGTATATATTCCTCCCTGAAAGAAATATTTCGATGATGTCTATTCGAGTTAAAGCCCTTCAGGCTTTTGTAGCTCCTAATGGTATTAGCAGCGGTGGTTTAGTCTAATCGGAATATACCTAATAAACTGATTTAGACTATCAAAAACCGGTCGTCAAGCGTGGATCCCGAAAGTTATCGGGTATAATTTCGAAACCTTTATTTACCTGGTATCTGCTAAACTCAGAATGATCACAGATGCGGAGATGCACCAACACTTGTTTATCCACATTTTAATCGAACTCAGGTTGATAAAAAGCGTGCTTCCGAAACAAATAATATTATGGCTAAAGTTTCGCAGCATCCGTATTGTCACGATTTTTGCTTCAAAAGGGCAAAAATTATTGAGTTTTGAAATGGAAAACTCGAATGCTGCATATAAACGCATCAAAGAGGCTTATCACCTCTCAACTTCGTTAATCCGACATGTGAAACCTTTATTATGGCTATTTCAAAAGATTGCCAGACAGCCGAAGCAATTCAATTTCAGCAATTTTGACCGAATAAGATGCATTGATGGTCCTGCTTTCTGCATCAACTTCATTTCTTTGTGCCTCCCGAAGTTCCAAAGGGGTAGTTCTTCCAAGCCTGAAGCGGTCTAATGCAATAGCTACATTTTCCCTTGCAAGGGCAAGGTTGGCATTTTCCAGTCCTAGCAGTGCAAGATTATTTTTATAGGATTGATAAACTTTCCTGAGTTCAGAATCCAGTTGTATTTCTATTTCCTGTGCCTGGAGCTCTGTGGTTTCCATTAATATTCGCGCATTTTGAATTTGCCTGGATTGATTGAAACCATTAAAAATATTAAAAGAGGCCACTAAACCATAATTAAATCCTGAAGATTGGTTTTGCAAAACAAAACCAGCCTCTGCCACTGACCTGTTTATCCTATATCCACCTACCAGTCTCAATTCTGGTATTCTCATTGCCTTTTGTTCCCGCATCTGAAGGTTGGCAATATTTCTATTTTTTTTGGCAATCTGAAGATTGGGGTTGGAAATAATCAGGCTCTCCCTCAAGGTTTCAAGCTGAAGGTTTTCATCAACCTGGATTTCATCAAGAACATCATAAACAATCTCCAGGTCCCTGGCCAGAAGAACATTCAAATCTAATTTAGCATTAATGAATATTTCTTGTTGTTGTATAAGGGCAGATTTATCTGCATTAAAATCTACTTGGGCAGCCAAATATTCAGATTTTGAGGTCCTGCCCACCTCGTACAAATCTTTGGCTATTTTAAGGCGCGAATTAGAAACCTCAAGACTTTGCTCCCAGACCCTTAGCCGCTCCCGCTCCAATACTATTGTATAGTAAGAATTGTATACATTGGCAACAGTATTTTCTACTGAAATACGAGCATTTAGCTGTCCAGCTTTTTTTAGTTCATTGAGCCTTTCCAAGGTAATGAACATGCCCATGCCATTAAAGATAGTCCAGTCCAAGACAATATTTGCATTCATTGTATTGGAGTTGGCATTGTTCACATTTTGAACCCTACCATCTAAAAACAACAAGTCAGTATCTTCAATGGTAAAGATCCTGCTTGCCTGGGCTTGCAGGATAGGCAAAAACCCGGCATTACCCAAACTCACATCATTTTCCAAAACATGAACATCGTTTTGGGCAATTCTTATTGAAAAATTATTTTCTAATCCTATCCTTATTGCTTCCTCCAGCGTTAGGACATTCTGAGAAAAAGCGGTAGTGCATATGCTTAAATTAACAAGGA
>JALZND010000211.1 GCA_030857845.1 Bacteroidota bacterium
CCTCATTAATGAGGAGCGATAAGACGGCCTGCATTTTAAATTTAATGTTTTTGTAATTTCAAAAGGCAAGTTTAATAACTTTTATTTACTTATTGAAACAACTTGAATCTTAAAATTTTTAAGATTGGGCAATTAAGTAAATATCAACTTCTTTTACATTTTTTTTAACAAAAAGGTTCTGTAGAAGCAAATAATTGAAATGAAGTTAAAAACTATTAAGATAGGTTGGCTATGAGATCAGGAAGTTTTAAACGAAGATTTTTTGCGATCTTTTACAAGAAACATTTCTTTTACATGAATTATTTCCTTGATGCAAACGATCCAATAATATAGACTTATCATAAAAACTATCAATAATACTCCTATAATAATAAAAGCTTTAACAGGACTTACATTGTTGAAGTACCATGGAAAAATTTAATTTCATGAAGAAAATTATACCAGATAATATTAAGGTAAAGGAAGAAATTTTCAGAACGATCTTTACATTAAATCGGTTCATTTTGTTGCCTTTAAGCTACATTAATTACAAAAAAAGAGCTGCTGCCTACCTTTATGTAAGTAGATGGCTGATGTTCCAGGATATAAGATTAAACTATAAATATTATTTAAATTTAAGGGAATATGATGGAATTGTTATTTATTATCTATTTCGGTTCAGAATTTGGAGGTGCGACGATGTAGAGACTCAAATTTTGCGTCTCTACCGCTATTTCGTAACAATATGCACCAAATAAAGGGAACATTTTTTTGAAGAAATCACTGATGGAATAATGATATTGTCAGCATTGGGTAAATATGCAGATAAATGTTGGCAGGAAATCAAGGAACATTTTCCGTTTGTGGTTTTGGACGAATATGTGGTAATGCCCAATCATATACATGGGATTGTGATCATTGACAAGTCTGCAGTTACCACCGAATCCAGTGCATTTAAATTTGCATCATTTTGACTGAAAACACTGGCATGGTCTGACCGAAATAGCCAAATGAAAGCAAAAAAAGCTGATCCTTTACGAACCAGCCCCTTCTGTTAACCTAAATCCAATGATATTTTAATTGATGGTAATATCCCAAGTGATGTCAATGTCGCTTTCACCATCATTAGAAGTTGAAGTGGCCGTTTTGATATTAGGCTGGTGCTTCAGGATCACACGGAAAGAACCTGTTTCGGCATCCCCAGTTGTCCAAGTGGTCTCCAAGCCTAAAGGAAAACCTGCATCGTCCCTATCATTGTAATTCACCGGATTATCACGGTTGCCAGCGCCAATATTTCCATCACCGGTGGGATTGGAAAACAATCCTGAAGTCCAGCCAAAGAAGAACATATGTTCGCCAGCTTCTTCATTCACTTCTTCCGTTATAGATTCACCTGCTATACTGTTCTGCAAATCCAGTTTAAGGGTATAAGTGGTATTGGCCGCCAGCGCAATGTTACTGACCACCTTTAAGTCCTCGGGGCCTTGCCCGTCAGGGTCCTGGGCAACGGCCGTAATTGCCGGCCCACCACCTGCCGGAGTAAAGGTGAGGGTAACGTCAGTTATGATTTCTTCTTCGTTTTCAGCTGCAGGGGCTTCATCATCTTTACTACAGCCTGCCAGCGTCATTACGCCAAGCAGCAATCCCAGGCCCAAAAAATAATTCAATTTTTTCATACTCATACTTTGTTTAGTGTTACATATTATTACAAAGTTAGCAATAATGCAACAATATTGCAATTGTTTAGAATTTATATTTAATGGATAAACTGAAATTCATCCCCAGATCATCGGCAAAATACCTGAGCCGATCTGTATAGGTCCGGTAGGAGGCATTCAGCAGATTATCTATTTTAAAAAGGAAAGAAAAGGGTTTATAATCTGCTGACCATACGAAGCTAACCAGTAAATAATCGTCAGGTGGTGCGAGAAAATCAAAGTTTGATCCATCTTCTGCAAACAGGTGCTCATCATTAGCCTTGGCATCTAAAAGCTCCCTTACGGTAATGACTCGTGGCGCGCGTTGTTGTTTAAAGAAATAGTTGAGTTTTATGCCAGCCTCCAGGGAGGATAATGGCCCCCATTTTCTTTTATTAAAATTTATGCCATAACTAATATTGGGCGGGGGCAAGCCAATGAGGAAGTCATCATTGCCCTGGTCTTTGGCCCATAAATAATTGGCCCTGATTTCCGAATACCAATCTTGATTGTGTCTTATGTTGGCACTGAAATCAGCCCCTGCGAAAAGGGCATCTGATTGCTCGTACAAAAAGAAGGGGAAAGCCCCTCGTACTGTAGTGGTGATGCCACCGGGTCTTGAATAAATAAAATTGGCTATGTAGTTTACATAGCCAGTAAGCTCAGCATCCCATAGGGCATTTTTCCACTGATAGCTGCTCACCCACTTAAATCCCAATTCTGAAGGTGCCGATTTTTCATTTTCTGTCAGGATGTCGTTGGCGATAACATTATTGTTTTCATCTAATTTAAACCTCCATAATCCATAATCGATAGAGGACTGGTGCCTGCCATAACTGTATAATTCAGAAATATTGGGAGGCCTCCAAGCGGTGCCTATATTGGTCCTGAAAGTCTGGCCTGAGCTGGTTTCCTTTCTATAGCCGAGCGTTACTGAAGCATTTTTATAGCTGATTTCATTGCTATAGATATCATTATTGGGTGCTCTTCCTATCACCGATGAAAACTGGTAATCATACCGGGCACCCAATTCAACCCAATCCTTATCGGATAGCTGTCGGTTTTCAATTGCATAAATCCCTATGCGGGAATTATTATAGTTTGGCACAAAAGGTACAGTGTTTGTCCCAGGTATATTTTTATTGTCCTGGTACAGCACTTGCGCACCGATGCTTCCGAGCCAGCTTCCAATTTGCGGATGCTTCCAATCCACATCCAGTGTATGGCTGAGCAGCTCCAGATCAATGGATGGGCGAGAATTGTTAGTACCCCTGCGCACGTCAAATTCTTTCCGCTTGTTGATTTGAAAGGCGTATTGCATTTCCAGTGATTGGTTTTCCCCGTTCCATCTTCCTTTGAGCTTGAAAAGGTCATGCTGAACTGTTTGCCTCGGGTTGTTAATGTCATAAGAAAAAGGCTGGGTATCCGGCGGCACTTTACTCTCTATTGCATTGACCAGGTCATGAAGGTTACCGGTAACGGAGGCTCTCAAAATACCCAATTCCTGGTCAAAATGGGAATAATAAAAGTTAAAATCCAGATTATGAAAATGGTATCTCGCCCCCAGCGCGATACTTTTTTCTTTCTTACCAGTGTTAGTAAGCTGGTAATCAGGGGCAGTCAGGTCCCCTTGCTGGAGCCAGGAAGCCTGTGCCATGAAAGCGGTGCGTTCAAACCCTTTGTGCAATTCCAGATTGCTTTCTACTGACCTCCCGTTTGATTTACCTGTGAGGCCCACTGCTCCATTCAGCGGCGCCAACAATTCCAATTGGGGCGGATCAATTAAAATAACCCCTCCCAGGGCGTCCGGGCCGTAGCGTACAGTGGCGGCACCTTTAATAACCCTCAGGTTACTTATAAGTGATGGATCTATCTCCGGGGCGTGCTCTGCTCCCCAGTTCTGAAATTCATGGCGCACCCCATTGTTGATGATCAGGATACGGTTACTACTAAGCCCATGTATGACGGGCTTAACTATATTCTGACCTGTTTTGATGACTGTTACCCCCGAAATGCTGCTGGCCAGGTCGGCAAATGATCCGGATTGGTTTTGCTGCAAATCTTTAGAAGAAATCGTACTCACAGTTCCTGAGAGCAAATCCCCGGCAATTTTTTCTCCCTCAACTACCACGCTTTCCAGGGTAATGTCCAAGGGGGCCAGGTAAATTCTTGGCAGCTCATGGTGGATATCGTGATGGTGGGTTACTTCTTTGTATCCTATGTATGAAAATACCAGATCAAATTCTTCCCGGCATACATTATTGATTTTGAAGTGTCCTTTGTCATCAGCTACAGCACCTTTTTGAGTTCCTTTGATCTGAATGGTGCCAAACGCCAGGGGCTGCCCGGTAGAGCGGTCATACATTCTACCTTCTACAACATTTTCACAATCCTTGGTTTGAGCAACCGATAAATAACATATCATTAAAAAAAATGCTGTTAAAAATGCTTTTGAAGTATTTACTCTTGACCCCTTCAATCTTCTTCTCATAAATATATAACCACGGTAAATAAACGCAGACGTTATTAAATGCAACAATATTGCAATATAAAGGTTCAGATCAACATTAAAAAACATTACGATTCTTTTCATCTGTTTATATTTGATTTTCAACAGTCAGATGGAATTAGAAAATGAATTAATATAAAAAATAAATTCTTTCCTGAAAATGCTCTATTATGACACAAACCGATCAATAATAAGAAGTACTTCAGAATGAAGAAAGATAAAATTCATTGTGCCGGAATATAATACTTTGTCAATGGGGGATTTAAAGCAAGGAGTTATAATATACCGTTCTGATTTTTATGTTGAAAACGGTGTAACAGCAAAAATATCAAAGTCCCAAATGAACATTATAAAATAAATAGCCCGCAAACGCTCAATCCAACGCTCAATCAAAAAAAGAGCTGACCATCTTATCGATTATCAGCACTTTATATGTATATTTTGAGGTCGAGAGCGTTCCTTTAACATTTATGAGTATCAGCATGTTAGCTTCCTTTTTGGGATTTATTTGAAATTTTGGCTTTATATTAGCTTAAAATTCACATGGAAAAGCCTTCTAAATTTGACTCTTGGACCGAGAAACAGATTCTTGTAAAGGTATTCACTTCAAAATTTACTTTTCGTTTTCGAGCCTGGAAAGATAGTTTTTTGTAGTTCCGCATCGAGTGGCCAATTCTACCTGGCTCAGGCCTGCCTCAATCCTTTCTTCTTTTAATTGTTTGCAGATTTTTCTCTTAAGGTCGTTCATCTTCAAGGTCTTTTAAAAGCTGTATTATAAATTCATCAGGAACAGAGGCTTTGTTTGATTTGTCATATATACTTAGAAGATATATTTTCTCATTTAATACTTTCAAGAAATAAATAACCCTGCGTCCCCCGCTTTTTCCTTTTCCCTTGCTTTTTATGGCCATACGTACATTATAGCAATTTTTAATTAATTCGCTGCCTTGTTTTGGGTTTTCTGCCAGTGATGCAACAAGTTTTGCAGTTCTGTTTTTAAGGAGGGGTATTTGTTGGAGAGTTTTTTTAGTTCCTTATCGAAAAAAAGGGGTAAAATATCTTATAGCTCATTTAACAACCTGTCAATGGTTTTGGATTCTAGCGTGCCATTTTCTATTTGAAGCATTTCTTTACGTCCTGTCTTTATAAGGTTAGGATCATTTTTGATATTCTTCTTAATTTACGATTGATCAGATTCTACAGAACCAACATGGGTTTTATCTTTGTTTCGGTAAAAAAGAGTCACTGTTTTTGTAGAAATTTTATTGGTTTCTCTTTTAGCCAATAACCTTTTGGAGGAAGTGGAATTTTTAGCTTTACGCACATTTTCCTTAATCCCACATCTGAAATCTTATACTTTTTAGCTAGTGATGAAAATGGTTCTGACCATAAGCTATAATTTTATAATCATGTGATTCAAAATATTTAGTATCTACTTCTTTTAAACCAATAAAAACTGAATTGATCAAAATTAGTGCAAAGCAACTTTGAAATTTTGATGGCTAATTTGTATAATTGGATAATGTTGCTTTCCCGAAGTTAATGAAAGTCAAAAAGTCCTAAAATATTTCCAAATGGAAAAGTTAAATGTTGATTGTTTGTATCCATCCGAACAACCCCATATTGATTTATTAGATTAATCAATTAAGGCTATTGGTTTCTGTATTTTTCCCAGTTGTTAGGCAAAAGTTGATAAAGGTCTTTTTGCTTATGAGATTGAATCCTTTCAAACACATTCTTGAGCCATTCAATCTCATCTACCCCGTTTTTTTTGCAGCAGGCCATAAATGAATACATCCCTGCGGCCATTTCGGCTGCCTCATGTGAGCCTGCAAAAAGATAGTTTTTCCTGCCTATCGCCAATGGCCTGATTGAATTCTCTACCAGATTGTTGTCGATTTCCATCTGTCCATGCAGGGCGTATGCGCTCAGGCCGGCCCACCGTGGAAGGGTGTATGCGATGGCCTTGCCCAACAGGCTTGTGGGGGTAGCCTCTGCGGCATGTTTCTTCATCAATTCTTCGATTTCGTCCAGTACGGGAGTGGCTTTTTCCAATCTCAGGACGGTCCTTTCTTCCCAGGTCAGTTTGCTGTCGCGCATCTGTTGCTCAAGGGCATACAGTGCCTGCATTTTTTTCAGAACCTGGCCCGCCTTTACTTTGTCTTCTTTGAGGGCATCCACAAACTTGCGGCGTGCATGTGCCATGCAATAGGCCAGCATAATGTCGGGATGGCTCCCAAACAGGCTTTC
>JALZND010000017.1 GCA_030857845.1 Bacteroidota bacterium
TTCGAACTTTTTATGTATTAAGATTAATTATTACAAGTAAATTAAATTCACTAAATTAATTTAATTAAATGGTAAAAATTTGAAGTATATATTAAAGCTTTTGCTAATTGTCTGCTCAGTCGTTTTCCTCCTGACACTACCGATCATTGCTAGCTGTCAGGTTTATAAAGAAGGCTATAGCCAATTTTTAGGCTATCAGTTAAGTGATAATAAAACCAAAGTTTCCATTCCATTCGAAATCCATAATAATCTGATAATTATTCCTTTGGTTCTTAATGGAATTATCCCTTTAAATTTTATTCTTGATACAGGGGTAAGAACTGCAATATTAATGGATAAAAATATTAGCGACATATTAAACTTAACGTATGTACGCACCATTACCCTGATTGGTGCAGCTGGAGGACCGGGCGTAGCAGCACATGTTGCCCCTAACGTGTCGTTGAGCATGCCTGGTGTAATTGGTGCAGGGCAAGCTTTGCTTGTTCTGGATGATGATTACCTCCAGCTTGATGCTGCCTTAGGTACCAAGGTTCACGGTATAATCGGATATGAATTGTTCAGTAGGTTTGTGGTTGAAATAAATTATATAGAAAACATAGTGACCTTACATGAGCCTAAACAATTTAAACCCAAAAGGAAATTCAAGGCAATCCCTATAAAAGTAGAAGATACCAAGCCCTATATTACTTCATTTGTAGTCAATAAAGATAATTGTAAAATTGAATCAAAACTTCTTATTGACACAGGGGCTAGCCATTCATTGTTGCTTCATCAGGAGTCACATGAAAAAATTATACTTCCTCATAAAACAATTGAAACAAGCCTAGGAAGAGGGTTGGGCGGAGATATCAATGGATACGTTGGCCGCATCCCCGAAGTAAATATTTCTGGTTTTTTGATACATAGCGTCATTACTTCTTTTCCGGAAAAAGATACTTATAGCGACATCATAATGAGTACACAAAGACAGGGATCTATTGGAGGAGGAATTTTAAATAGATTTGACATAGTTTTTGATTACCATAAAGAAATGATCTATGTCAAGAAAAACAAAGACTTCAAAAGGAAATCATATTTTAATATGAGTGGCATAGAATTAAAGGCAGAAGGTCAGCAGCTTGATAAATTCATTGTAATAGAAGTTTTGAAGGGCTCGCCAGGGCACCAGCACAACATTAAGGTGGGAGATGAAATTATCGTGGCAAATGGAATGCAAAAAGACAATTTAAGTTTAATTTATTTGAACAACCTCTTTAAAAGTAGAACCAATAAGAAAATAAATCTAAGGATAAAAAGGAATGGAGAAGTGTTAAAGAAAAGTTTTAGATTAAAAAAAATCATCTAACCTGATCACAAATATCAAGTTAGTTGATTGGCTAATTTTTTGCCAGATTCCCTAAAGATACCCATTTTTTAAGCATCATTAGGAAGTTTGAAAGCTTGGCTTTGTTGATGCTAAATGTGCCACCCAATATACTATAATTACTAGAGTAGGTTGTATAAAAATATCTTTGGCTTTTCTTGCTTTTTATTGCCTTAAGTATGGCATCAGTTAGGCCTTCTTTAGACAATTTTTCTTTTATAACATAAGTTTGTACAGCAGAATAATAGATCTTAGGACTATTTTCCTGCCTTAATATAGTTATGGCTAAATTATTTGTCCTATAATCTGAATTTAATTCATCTAATATCTCTTCTACATTTTCCTGGCCAAGATTCTCGTCAATCAAAATACAATCAGGCTGATTTTTAATAATATACTTATTGCAATCCCTGATGCAAAAAACTGCCTCAGCATGAAATTTCCTTCGGGATGCCCTGAGGTATTGAGAAATAGAACCTAAATCCCTAGGATTGTTCCCAATCAATAGAATATTAATAGGTTTATGAGTATTCAATATTTGTGATTTTACCGGTGGTAAATTATCGTTAAATGAATAGGATCTTTGCATGAGTTAAAAAAATTGAATTCTATTTAATGCCTAAACTAAAAAAAACGGTCGAAGTTAAATCTTTAATTTTCTAAACCCAATTTATTTTTCTTGCTGTAATATAAATTTTTTGAGGATTCTATTTTAGTATACGGAACAAAAAGAAAAAGTTGAGTAAACCGATTAAAAAAATATATTTCTTTTTAAATGTTCCTTTAGATATCGAATAACGTACCTGTTTTTCCAGGGGGGATTACCTGCAAATGTTTATAAGCCATTTCGGTTGCCTCCCGGCCCCTGGAAGTTCTTTTTAGATATCCTTCCTGAATAAGAAAGGGTTCATAAACTTCCTCAATAGTTTCTGCTTCCTCACCGCAGGCAGTGGCTATAGTAGATAAACCTACTGGGCCACCTTTAAACTTCCCAATAATTGTTGAAAGGATGCGGTTATCCATTTCGTCCAATCCATTTTGGTCTACATCAAGAGCTTTTAGCGCAATTTCAGCTATTTCCCTTGTTACCGTCCCATTTCCTTTAATTTGTGCAAAGTCCCTGGTACGGCGAAGCAAATTGTTGGCGATCCTTGGAGTGCCCCTGCTTCTTCGGGCTATTTCATAAGCTGCATCATCATCAATAGGAGTATTTAAAATAGATGCAGATCGTTGTACAATGGTAGTAAGAAGCTTTGCATCGTAATATTCCAGACGAGCATTAATGCCAAATCTTGCCCGTAGAGGTGAGGTAAGTAACCCGGCCCTCGTAGTAGCACCAATCAGAGTAAATGGATTCAGTCCAATTTGGATGGTCCTGGCATTTGGGCCAGAATCAAGCATGATGTCTATTTTATAATCTTCCATAGCAGAGTAGAGGTATTCTTCTACTACCGGGTTGAGCCTATGGATTTCATCAATAAAAAGGACATCATGGGTTTCAAGGTTGGTTAGCAGCCCTGCCAGGTCACTGGGTTTATCAAGCACAGGGCCGGAGGTGATTTTTAATTTCGCGTTTAGTTCATTGGCAACAATATGTGAAAGGGTAGTTTTGCCGAGTCCCGGAGGCCCATGTAATAATACATGGTCTAGAGGTTCATTTCTCCTGCGGGCTGCCTGCACAAATATTTTTATATTTTCAACTATTTTATGCTGGCCGGTAAAATCATCAAAGCTTAAAGGCCTTAGGGCCTTCTCAATTTCTTTTTCAACATTGTCCAGATTTTCCCCACTACCTTTTAAATAATCCTCGCGCATATCAACTATTATTTTTAACCTAAATTAGTTAAACAAAATGCATTTTCATAAATAAGAACTAAATTGCGCAAAAATATAAATTGCATGCCAGGAATCCTTGACAAAAGTCGGATCTTTCCCCTTATCCTTGTCCTTGCCATAGTTATTGTATGGTTTTTCAGGAACAATTATAATCAACCTGCAAAATCTGTAGTATTTACCGGGTACACAATGGGTAAAATCGCTTATCAGGTAAAATACCTAGAGGAAAATGGGGAAAATTATAAAACAGAGGTAGATTCAGTATTAAAAGCGTTTAATCAAACTTTCTCTACCTACATCCCGGATTCAGAAATATCGCAGTTCAACAAAGGCACCATCCATAAGTTTTCAAGCCCTTATTTTTACCCTTTACTGAATAGGAGCAAAGAGATTTTCCAACAAACAAATGGTGCGTTTGACCCCACCATTGCGCCTCTTGTCAATGCCTGGGGATTTGGACCTGATAAGGCGAAATCACCAAGCAAGGAAAAGGTTGATTCTTTAATGTTATTGGTGAATTTTGACAGCATATTTTTTGACTCCATTTCGGTTTGTAAGATGCAAAAAGGAATGATGCTTGATTTAAGTGCAATTGCCAAAGGTTATGCAGTTGATATTGTTGCTGATTTCCTGAAATCCAAGGGAATTAATAACCTATTAGTTGAAATTGGTGGTGAGGCTATTTGTTTCGGAAAGAATGAACTTGGAAACACCTGGGCTATTGGGATAGATGACCCTACAGGGGCTTATGGCGAAAAGCTTCAAGCTATTGTCCAGCTTGATGATCGTGCCATTGCCACATCAGGAAACTATAGGAATTATTATGAAATTGACGGAAAAAGATACTCCCATACAATCAGTCCATACACTGGGCTTCCAGTCCAACATAGCTTACTAAGTGCATCGGTTTTTTCTGAAAATTGTATGACAGCAGATGCTTATGCTACAGCCTTTATGGTATTGGGTTTAGAAGAATCAATTAAAATTTTAGAAAATGATAGCCAGTTAGATGCACACCTTGTTTTTAGCGATGAAAATGGCGGGCTTAAATCATATACTACAGAGGGGATAAAAAATTATTTTGTGGAGTAAGAGTTTGTTTTGTTTTGATTTTAACCTAAAATTTGCAGGTACAATTATGATTTCCAACCTGTTTTTCCTTTTTTTTACTGCATTATTTGCAGGTTTATTAGTGTTGTTGATCCCAAAGGGCAAAGAATTCAATATAAAGTTAACATTAGTATTTGCAGGGTCTTATTTATTTTCCATTACTATTATACATATTCTTCCTGAGCTCTTTTCTGGCGATCATACACCAGCAGGAATTGGGATTTTTATATTATTAGGGTTTTTCCTCCAGCTGCTGTTAGAATATTTTACTGCAGGAGTGGAGCATGGGCATCTGCATCATACCTCCCATTCCAACCATAACCATGTCCATGTTTCGCCAATTGTACTTTTGTCGGCTTTATGCTTACATGCTTTTCTAGAAGGAACTCTCTTGTCCCATCCTTCTGACTTGCACCAGCACAACGATGCAAAAGCATTGTTGCTCGGTATTATCATTCATAAAATGCCTGCTGCCTTCGCATTGATGACAGTGTTGCTGTATGAATTGAAAAATAGGAACAAGGCTATTATTTATCTTGTTATTTTTTGCCTTGCTTCCCCTCTGGGTCTTTTAACCAGCCACATTTTCAACCAAAATGAATTAATTTCTGAAAGTTCATTTACAATTCTTTATGCTGTTGTAGGTGGAAATTTCTTGCACATCTCTACAACAATATTTTTTGAGAGCAGTCCCGAGCACAAGTTCAATGCTAAAAAATTAGGAATAAGCCTATTAGGGGCAATGATAGCTGTCCTGGCAGAATATTTTATGTAGATAAAATACCGGGAAATGGGATATTGGACAGCGTGTATAAAAGGGATTAACCCCCATTATAAATATCAGCTTTGATATTCATAATGAAGGTTAATCAATTTGATCCTTTCTTTTAAAGAAGTGAGGTCTATATTTATTCGATATTTTAATCTGATGTATCTACGGATAACCTCTAACTTTTTGCCTTTCTGAAGGTATTTGTCGATGTTGCTATTGATAACACAATTCATGATCAGTATAATTTAGTACAGTTTTGGAATCTATTTTATAACAAGAAATATTTTACAAAAGTTGCATTATGCACTTTATGATGATAAGTTACAAAAATAAATTAACCTTTGAAAAATATTTTAAAATTTTTTTCCTACTACCACAGTTTCTTTCCAGGTTTCAACATCTCCATTTAAATTGTACAATTCAAAAAATACTAGATAATATCCGATCCTTACCTTAAAGTTTCGATCATCCGTACCATCCCAGGTAAAAAATCCTTCAATAGGCAATTGTTCATTTTTTGCAATATTCTTTATGAGCCTTCCACGTGTGTCAAAAATATAAAGGCTCCCATAGTATCCATTTGCAAGCAATTTGTAATTTATTGTCGTAAAATCTATTGAACCCATATTTTCTGGAACAAAAACTTTAGGTTCGACCACAAATTTTTCTGTAATTATGGCGAGGCCCCTTGATTGGGAATTTTTATATCCTGGTGTTGCAAATCCAGTAGTACTTGCAGCCGATTGCCAATTTGATGAATGGTTGCTTGGTGCATCATATGATATTCGTTCTATAGAAACCCCTTTGGTGCTCCTTAATAGTGGCGAATGCATTTTGTCGGAATAATTAAAATAATCAATGATATTTCCTTTTTTATCGTGTAAGACTATAGTTCCTTCGGAGATAGGAAAGCTTGGCATTGAGGCAATTTCAAAAAAATTTTCTTCTTTTCCCTTAGGGTATTCTGATTTAAGTTTTAGTTTATTAGTGCTTATGGCAAGATATGAACCAGGAGAAAGCACGAAATTTTCGTCTGAAATGAGCTTTAAAGAGCTTCCTTGTATTTCCAGGTCATTTCCAATTTGCCAATTTTTGAGGTTAATGAATTTTGATGAGTTATTATATAATTCAACAAATTTTACACCTCCTGTATTTGCATTGAACAAGACTTCATTGATAACAATATCCAAGCTATCTGCTGCTTTGGGCAAAGCAAAAGGGAGGGATGTAAATTGATTAGCTATTACATTTCCAGCACAATCTTTTATCCCTTTAAGGGTGATCTTATATTCTTGTTCATTTTCAAATCCTGATGAGAAGGTAATGATCAACGATTTTAAGTTTGGGATTTCAAATGAAACATTTTCAATTTCTAAATGAGGTAGAATAGAAAAAGAGGATAAATGAATATCTGCATCTGGGGAAATCTTTTCATCAAAATAAAGGGCCAATTGATTCGGCTCAATTGCAACGGCTCCTATAAGTTTTGGGGAAGATAAATCGGGCAACTCACCTTGTACAGAGTTGGGCTTTGAAGGGGTGCCACCTTGGCCATGATTAGAAGCAACCCAATTTTCAGCTCCACCACAAGGATTCTTTGTATCTATCATTTCTAAGCTCCAACCTCCTTCGCTTTTCAATGGGTTTTTATACCAGCTTTTATCATAGTTTATAGAAAATATCAAATGCCCTTCTGCTGTCATTAAAGTTAATTTGTCTCCTCCAAGGTTTAAACCCGGCCAAGATGATATCCCTATTACATCTTCATAACCTTCAAATAACTCAATATTAGAAAGTGGAACAAGCAATAAATACGCTCCTGGTGGCAATTGTTTATCCGGAAGGGAAGTAGAAGAAGTGGCATCAGAAAATTGGATCTGCTTTAAGGTAATGGTAGTATTAGCATTATTGTAAAGTTCAATATATTCTGATAATGGCAAACCGACAGAAGGCTCCGGGTCAGCCATAATTTCTGTAATAATCAACTCGTTAAAGCCAGGTACAATAGGGGGAGGTGTAAAAAATATACCAAATTTTTCTTCCAATAAAAATCCAACTTTTTCAATGTCAAAAATCCCTTTTGCGAGCAATTCATTCTCTCCACTTTGTAGTGGTTTTGATAATGTTAAATTTATGATATTCTTCGAGCGGTCATCCCTTAGCGCGAAAAGAATGGGGATGTGCGGGCTCAAACTATAATTGCCAACATTTTCACCTGAAGCTTTATCTATTTCCTGATTAAAAATTATCTGTAACGTTTCAGGACTTTTAATGATAATATCAAGGATTTTTATATTTTCATCTTTTGCAAAAATATGAAAATCATCAAAGAAGATCCGTGCAGCAGTACCATCACCAAATGCCACTGTATAAATAATATCGATTTTAAGCTTTACATCTGGTTTATTTCCTGCTGAAGCAGGAATGTCATACTTATATAGTGCATATTCAGTATCCTGGTTTGGAAAGCTTGTTTCATCCCCAATATTTTCTTTGTGAATATAATTGGCTCCACCATCAATAGACGTTGACATAACCACAAGTAATGGCCTGCTACCAGTGCCATTTTTTATAGTGCGCGCATAGAAATGAACCCTTAACTGCCCCATTCCAGTAAGGTCTAAATCCATGATGATTTGCCCATCAAAAGAAGCTATGGGCTGTACAGACAATGCATAGTTGCCATTTCTTTGATTTTCTCCAGCATGATAAATCCTGGCCTTTGTGGCCTGTACCTGGTTGCCAAACCAATTTTCTGTAAAATACACATCTGTTCCATGTTCTTTAAAAGGAGTTTCAAAACCTTGATGATACGGGAATCCTGAAATTTGAGCGTGTAATGGTATGGATATAAAAAGTAGGAATAAAAAATTTAAGAGTGCTCTCATCCTTATATGAAAAAGATTTAGTTTCTTTGCGTTTTGTTTCTAAACTTTATTTTTATAAGGTAAGAAATATAAACAAATAAAGAAAAAATATTTAAATAATTCAAAATGAAACTAGCTGTTGTAGGTGCAACCGGTCTTGTTGGCACTGAAATCCTAAAAGTATTGGAAGAAAGGAATTTTCCATACGTCGAACTTATGTTGGTAGCTTCAGAGAGATCTGTAGGAAAGACTATTTCTTATAAAAGCAAGGCACATAAGGTGATTGGGTTGAATGAAGCAGTAGCGGCTAAACCAGATGTGGCAATATTTTCAGCAGGTGGATCTACTTCCTTGGAGTGGGCTCCTAAATTTGCAGAAAACGGCACTATTGTAATTGATAATTCATCTGCCTGGAGGATGAACCCAAAAAATAAATTGGTCGTTCCTGAAATCAATGCTAACAAACTTCGAATTGACGATAGAATAATAGCCAATCCCAACTGCTCAACCATTCAAATGGTTATGGCTTTGGCTCCTCTGCACGAGAAATACATATTGAAAAGAATTGTTGTTTCTACATATCAATCAGTGACTGGCACGGGAAAAGCCGCAGTAGACCAGCTCATGAATGAAAGGGCTGGGAAAGAAGGTGAAAAAGTATACCCTTACCAAATAGATTTCAATGTAATTCCTCATATTGATGTTTTTATGGAAAATGGATATACAAAGGAGGAAATGAAAATGGTAAATGAAACAAAGAAAATATTCGGCGATGACAGCATTAGCGTTACCGCCACTGCTGTCAGGATACCTGTTATGGGTGGCCATTCTGAAGCCATAAATGCGGAGTTTGAACATGATTTTGACGTTCAGGAAGTGCGGGAACTCATTTCAGCCACTAAAGGCCTTGTTTTGGTTGACGATGTAAAAAACAATAAATATCCAATGCCGCTGACAGCTCATAATAAAGATGAAGTTTTTGTAGGAAGGATTAGAAGGGATGAATCTCAGCCGAAAACCATCAATATGTGGGTGGTTGCCGACAATTTGAGAAAAGGAGCGGCAACTAATGCAGTTCAGATTGCAGAATATTTACTGGAGCATCACTTAGTATATTGATGTTAATTTTTTAATTAAAAACAAAAGGAACATCTTACAGGTGGTCCTTTTTGTTTTTTATAGAGATTAATGTTCTTTAAAAAAGTAAGTTTTATATGCTCGATTTTTATCAAAAAGCTAAAGTAGCTTTTTACAAGAGAATGCAATAAAAGTACTCAATTCATTAAAAATTATGAATTAATAAACCTCTCTATATATTTTATTTCATGATTTCGTATAAATCTTACCAGCCTTAGTTACATAAAAATTAGCATGAATAAATAAATGAAGTAAGCCTAAATTTAGATTTTAAATCCTTGTATTTAATGAGAATAATTTGGCTTGCAGTAATTGTTTTGAAGAAGGAATATTTATTTCTTGCAAAAAATATATTATTATTTTCTCAAACAATTTTCCCAGTTATTCATTTTTTCATTGTTGCTTCTATACTGCTTTCCCTATTTTTGGGCTCTACTATAATTCATGCTCAAAATATAAAGTTTAAGTCGATTAGCACTACACAAGGTCTTTCCCAAAGTAATGTAACTTCTATATTGCAAGATTCTAAAGGCTTTATGTGGTTTGGTACTCAAGCGGGATTAAATAAATTTGACGGATATAAATTTACTACATATATAAATGACCTTAAAAACAATGCTAGCATCAGCAGCAATTCTATTAGGGATATATTGGAAGATAAAGAAGGAAATATATGGATAGCTACTTTAGATGAGGGGCTAAACATGTATGATAAAAAAAATGACAAATTTATACGGTATAAACATGATCCCAATGATTCAAGGAGTATAAGCAATAACAATATTGATAAACTTTTTGAAGATAAACATGGAGTATTGTGGATTGGGACACTTCTGGGTGGACTAAACAAATTTGATAAGGTAAGTAACACTTTTATACGTTTTAAACATGATCCCAATAATATAAATAGTATAAAGGATAATGCTATTTATGACATATTTGAAGATGGTAATGGAAACTTTTGGATTGGTACTGAGTTTGGTGGGCTTGTGCTATTTGACAGGGAAAAAGAAATTTTTAAACATTTTATAAATGATCCGAAAGATACCACCTCAATTAGTCAAAATTTTGTTCGGGCAATTTTTGAGGATTCCCATGGCAATTTGTGGATAGGAACTTTTGGTGAAGGATTAAATAAATTTGACAGAAAAAGTGGATCGTTCACTCGACTGAAGTATAATGCCAATAAAAACAGTTTAAGCAACAATATGATAATGTGCATCAATGAGGATATTGATGGGCAAATTTGGATAGGTACAGAAAATGGTGGATTAAGTATATTGAATATTAAGGACAATATATTTTCGAATTACTCACATGATTTAAATACCCCAAGTAGCCTTAGCAATAATTCAATTTATGCTATTTATAAGGGCAGGGCAGGTCATATGTGGGTGGGAACTTATAGCGGAGGGGTAGATTTTTATGATCGCCACGCCAAAAAATTTGAAGCATATTACCACAAGCCCAACAATAACACCAGTTTAAATTATAACAGCATTTTAACATTTGCAGAAGACAAGGACGGAAAAATCTGGATTGGAACTGATGGTGGAGGACTAGAATTATTTGACCGAAAAACCAATTCTTTCAAGCATTTTTTTCCAAACGAATTTGATAAGAATAGCTTGAGCGGTAAATATGTTGTTTCAGTCCTTATTGATAAAACCAATAAAATATGGGCTGCAACCTGGATGGACGGCCTCACCAAATACGATCATTCCAATAATAAATTTTCACAATATAAACATTCTCCAAATGATTCTTCCAGTTTAAGCTATGATGGGTTATGGTATATAATGGAGGATAAAGAAGGTAAAATCTGGATCGGTACTATAGGGGGTGGACTGAATTTATACAATAAGGAAACTGATAATTTTACGCGTTTTATTAACGATCCACAAAATCCACGAAGTTTAATTCATAATAATATTCATTATATTTTTGAAGATTCAAAAGCTAATCTTTGGCTAGGTACCGATGTTGCAGGGTTGGAACTTTTCGACAGGAAGAGCAACCAATTTTTCCATCACCTTCACGATCCTGCACAACCAGGAAGCTTGAGTAATAACATTATTAATTCTATCAACCAGGACAGCAAAAAAAACCTTTGGATTTGTACCAATGCAGGCTTGAACAAGTATAATTATGAAAAAAATAATTTCGAGACATTCCTTAACAAAGAAAGTATAAAAGGGGTTTTGGAAGATAATATGGGAAACCTGTGGGTATGCAGTAACAATGGACTACATAAATTTAACCCTGAAACCAAAGATGTTAAAAGCTATTTTGTCTCTGATGGATTACAGGGAAACGAATATAACTACAAGGCATTTTACAAGGCCAAAAATGGCGAAATGTTCATAGGTGGACCCAATGGTTTTAATTCATTCTTCCCTGATAGCATAAAAGACAATCCAGTAGTTCCGCCTGTGGTACTTACCGGGTTTAATATTTTCAACAAACCTGTTTTGGTAGGCAATAAAAATTCACCTCTGACATACCATATAACAGAAACAAATGAAATTACCCTTTCTTATTTGGAAACGGTATTCTCATTTGAATTTGCAGCTTTAAATTATTCGCAGCCGGAAAAAAATTTATATTCTTATAAATTAGAAGGTTTTGATAAAGAATGGAACAATGTGGGCCATATCCGTACAGCCACATATACAAACCTTGACCCGGGAACCTATTTTTTCCAGGTGAAGGCAAGTAATAATGATGGGGTGTGGAATGAAGAAGGTGCTACCATAAAACTGGTAATAACCCCACCTTTTTGGAATACATGGTGGTTTAAGCTTTTGCTGGCCATAATTTTTGTTGGTACGGCCGTTACCTTGTTCAAGTTAAGGATACGAGGCATAGAGGAAAAAAAGGCAGCGCTTGAAGTGCAGGTGCAAAAGAGGACTTCAGAGCTTAAAAATGCCAATGATGAACTGCGGAACCAGAAAGAAAAAATCTTTGTGCAAAAAGAAGAAATTCAATCGCAAGCTCAATTAATGCAGATAAAAAACCAGGAATTGTCAGAAAAACAAGATGAGATTTTTATCCATACCAAGAGAGTGGATGGTTTATACTATGAGCTTAAGGAAAGCATCAGGGCAGCCGAAACCATTCAAAGATCCATTCTTTCGCCAGAAGCAGTTATTCAAAAATATTTACCGGAATCCTTTGTGCTAAACTTACCGAAAGATGTTGTAAGTGGGGACTTTTATTGGTTTAATGAGATTGAAGACCACATCATTATTGCAGCCGCTGATTGTATTGGCCACGGGGTAAGTGGTTCCTTCATGTCAATAAATGGTTATCATTTACTTAAAGCTGCCATCAATGAAAGTATTGGGTTAATTGCTTCTGAAATCCTGGACAAACTTAATGAAAGTGTTATGGGTCAGATAGGGCTTTCGAACATTGATAATGGAATGGACATTTCCCTATGCATAATCAATAAAGAAAGAAATAAGGTGCAGTATGCCGGTGCGAAAAATCCTTTGTATATTTTGAGGCAAAATGAATTGATCCAGGTAAAAGGTGATATCTTTTCAATCGGCATGACCATAAAAAAAACAATCAGGAAGTATAACAACAATGAAATAGAATTGCATAAAGGCGATTTACTTTATATTTTTTCTGATGGTTATGTTGACCAGATGGGAGGTCCAGATGGGATGGAAAAAATTATGGCTGCCAGGTTCAGGGAGCTCCTGATTTCCATACAAAATGAGCCTTTGGAAAATCAAAAATCTTTAATGATTGAATACCTTGGAAAATGGAAAAATGGTGTTGAGCAACTTGATGACATCCTTGTAATAGGTTTTAAAATTTAAATTTATTTAAAAATTCATTTTTTTTAATCAATATGCACTACCATCTACATTGTGCATGAGGATATTGATTCTAACAACTTTTTTTAATCTTGATTGAAAAACTTTTAAATCCGGAAGTTCAGTCTTTTATCAAGGCTCATCTAAATGATGACCCTGTGGGATTAATGCTGCAATTAGGCAAATACCCTCATTTGCCTATGTTGGAAATAGCTAATCAAATAAAAGCGCGACAACGATTAAAAAAAAAATTGCCTGAATGGATTTCCAATGAAAATATAATTTTCCCCCATTCACTTTCACAAGAGCAGAGCTCTTCCCAAAAAACTGCAGAATACAAAGCACAAATCTTTAATGGCAAATCGATGGCCGACCTTACTGGAGGCTCGGGTGTTGATAGCTGGTACTTTAGCAAGGTTTTTTCAAGGGTTGATTATATTGAACCAAATAAAGATTTGTTTGATATTACCAGCTACAATCTGGCAGTTTTAAAGGCCACAAATATCAACTTCTATCATGAAAAGGCAGAAGATTACCTGAATAGAAAGATATTTGTGGATTTGATTTACATTGATCCCGATAGGAGGGGTAACCATAATAAGAAATTGGTTCTATTATCTGATTGTGAACCTGATGTAACACAGCTATTGCAAATTGTATGGGATAAAACCGAAGCAATGCTTATTAAAACTTCGCCAATGTTAGATATTACAGCTTCAGTAAGAGTTTTAGGAACCGTGGAGTCAATACATGTTGTAGCCATAGAAAATGAAGTAAAGGAAGTTTTATACCTCCTTAAAAAAAGACCAAGTGTTGATATCAAAGTCAAGACAATCAATTTTTCACATAGAGGGCCCGCTCAGAAATTTGATTTTTATTATAATAATGAGCAGTTGGTCAAACCCTCGTTTTCATTACCTAAAAATTATTTATACCAACCTAATGCAGCCATTCTTAAAGCAGGAGCATTTAATATTATTTCCCAAGAATTTAATTGTGCAAAGCTTCAATCAAATACCCATTTATATACTTCAGATAAACTTTTAAGAGGCTTTCCAGGAAGAGTGTTTAAGATAAGGGAAATTATGCCATTTCAAAAAAAAGCCCTAATAAAGGCCATACCGGAAAAAAAGGCAAATATTACCGCCAGGAACTTTCCTGTATCTGTAGAGGCTATCCGAAAAAAGACGGGTATTAAAGATGGCGGAAATGATTATTTGTTTGCCACCACCAATTTGGAAAATAAAGCCATCATGATACTTTGCGAAAAATGTATTGAAGCTTAGCATGAAATTTGTCTTTTCTATATAAGGTATTTTTACATAGGTGCTTAATCTAAATATTCGGATTTAATAGCCGTTTTAAAATATCTCATACTTAGGTTAAACCATCTTAGGGGTACTTCATTTCATATATTTGCCAGTTCATCACATTTATTTACAGTTATGGATTGGTTGTTTTAAAATTATAGCATTATTAATTATATAACTTTTATAAATATGAATGCTAAATATTTTAAAGATTTTTTTAAAGTAAATATTGAATGGGCCATACATATTTTAATATGGATTTTTTTGATTGGGGAAAGATGGGTCAATCATGCTCCCACACATAACCAGATGTTACATGGCACCTATCAGACTGTTTTATTGATTTTTACTTTCATCCTGCCTATGTATCTAAATGCCTTGTTGTACATTCCCAGGTTTTTAAAAGACTCTGAGCGGGTTAAGTATTTGGTAGTTTTGGTTTCTACCATACTATTTGCCAATATAATAAGAGGGCTCTTGACCGTATCATATTTTTATTTTCAACAGCTGGAATTTAATTTTCAAGAAGAATTTTTGAAATGGACATTCAGGGATTATGTTTCACTGGATCGATTTATTTTCAGCCCTACATCTTGGATCTTATGGCTTTCATTTGCCTATCGATTCGTTAAAGACTGGTTTTTGAATAATCAGGAGAGGGCAATCCTGGAGTCCGAGAAAAGTAAGATGGAATTGGCATTATTAAGATCTCAGGTAAATCCTCATTTTTTATTTAATTCATTAAACAGTCTTTATGCTCTGGCATTGGTGGAAAAAGCCCAATTAACTGCTGAAGGTGTATCAAAGATGGGAAATTTAATGCGCTATACGCTTCATGATTCACAGGTTGAATTTATTTCCCTCAACAAGGAAATAGATTATATAGAAAATTATGTTGCGCTTCAAAAACTTCGGATCATTGGAGAAAGGCAGGAAGGGGTACAAATTTTTATTGATGTAGAAGACAATAATAGCCATAAAATTGCTCCCATGTTGTTGATGCCATTTATTGAAAATGCTTTTAAACATGGCATTACTTTGGTCGATAATTTATCTATAAATATTCAAATTTCCTTAGATGGAAACAAATTGGAAATGATGGTTCAAAATACCATCCATAAAGTTAAGGGCATAGAAGAAAGCGGTTTGGGTTTAAAAAATGTAACCACTAGGTTAAACCTGCTTTACCCAAACGATCATAGCTTGCAATATGGATTGAATGGCGATAATTTTTTGGTAAAATTGCGTATAAATTTAGGAAAGTGATACAAGCTATAGCAATAGATGATGAACCATTGGCATTAGAAGTTGTAAAAAACCACATCAGCAAAATTCCATTTTTGTCTTTAGATGCGTTATTTAACAATCCCTTGCATGCCATAGATTACATAAATCATAACAAGGTAGATCTTATATTCCTGGATATGCAAATGCCAGACCTATCAGGAATTGATTTTTTAAATACCATGAATAGAAAAGAGGCCTATGTTGTATTTACCACTGCCCATAGCGAATATGCCTTGGAAAGCTATGAATTTAACGCGGTTGATTATCTTTTAAAACCATTTGATTTTTCCAGGTTTTTAAAATCTGTTATGAAGGTAAAGGAGCGGATGTCCGCTTCTTTGCCAGGAGCTACATTTTTTTTTGTAAATTCGGGTTATCAACAAATAAAAATTTCTTTTGATGATATTTACTTCATTAAAGGGGATGGGAATTATATTACCTATTATACAAAAAAGGAAAAGATTATTGTGAGATCTTCCATAAAAGAAGCTTTAGATTTTTTGCCACAAAAATTATGTATCCGGGCGCACCGATCATATATTGTTTTCTTGAATCAAATTGATAAAATTGATGACAACCATATTTTGGTAGGAAATGCCAGAATATCTATTGGAGCAAATTACAAAGAGAATTTAATGAAAATGATTGGATTGTGAAATTGGATCCGGGCTTATTGTTCAATTTCTTTTAATAAAGCCAAAATTATCGCAAACAAGACCAGGAGCATTCCATAAACTTTAATGACCCCTTCACGGTTAGCTTTCGATTTCCACCAAAGTACCACCCAAGGCTTGTACAAGCCTAAAAACAATAAAATAATTGTGATAAAGAACAGAAAGGTTGATACTGCCTTTATTAATGCCATTGTAGTTTATTTTGTACACATAAAAAAAGCAATAAGCCGAGTGACTTATTGCTTTTTATGATGACTGTAAATTTTTAAAGTTTTCGTTTTACTTCTTTTTGCTCAAAGGCTTCAATATTATCTCCTACCTCAATGTCATGGAAGTTCTTGATACTGATACCACATTCATATCCAAATTTTACTTCGGAGACATCATCTTTATATCTTTTAAGCTGATCCACATAACCGGAATGAACAACAATTCCATCACGTACCAAACGGATCTGGCTGCTACGTTTTAGGTAACCTTCAGTAACCATACATCCTGCCACAGTACCTACTTTAGAAATCTTGAATACATCACGTACTTCAACGTTTCCAATAATAGTTTCTTCAACTTTAGGGGCCAACATACCCTCCATAGCATCCCTGACATCGTTAATGGCATCATAGATGATTGAATATAGCCTGATTTCGATTTCTTCCTGATCTGCCAATCTCCTGGCGCCATTTGACGGCCTCACCTGGAAACCAACAATTACTGCATCTGAAGCTGAAGCCAGCAATACATCAGATTCTGAAATTTGACCTACAGCTTTATGTATAATATTTACCTGGACTTCATTGGTCGAAAGCTTCAGTAACGAATCTGATAGGGCTTCAATTGAACCGTCAACGTCACCTTTTACTATTACATTAAGTTCTTTAAATGAACCAATGGCAAGCCTTCTGCCTATTTCATCAAGAGTAATATGTTTTTTGGTCCTGATACTCTGCTCACGGTTAAGCTGGTTCCTCCTGGTTGCAACTTCCCTGGCTTCCCTTTCAGAATCCATAACATTAAACTTATCACCAGCTTGTGGGGCACCATCCAGTCCTAACATTTGAACCGGCGTTGATGGGCCAGCTTCCATGAGCCTTTGGCCCAGGTGGTTGGTCATAGCTTTTACTTTGCCATAATGGGCTCCTGCCAGGATTACATCACCTATTTTTAGGTTTCCTGATTGTACCAATATGGTGGTTACATAGCCTCTTCCTTTATCTAAAGTAGCTTCTATTACAGTTCCTACAGCATTTTTATTTGGATTTGCAGTCAGCTCTAGAAGTTCTGCTTCTAGCAAAACTTTTTCTAGAAGGTCGTTGATTCCCTGCCCGGTTTTGGCAGAAATATATTGGCATTGGTATTTACCGCCCCAATCTTCAACCAGGATATTTATATTGGCTAACTCTTCCTTAATTTTATCAGGATTGGCGTTAGTTTTATCTATTTTATTGATTGCAATTACGATAGGTACTCCTGCAACCTGAGCATGGTTTATTGCTTCTTTGGTTTGAGGCATCACGGCATCGTCGGCTGCTACCACAATAATAACAATATCTGTAACTTTAGCACCCCTTGCCCTCATGGCGGTAAACGCTTCGTGACCAGGTGTGTCTAAAAATGCAATTCTTTTTCCAGCCTCAGTAGTTACATTGTATGCCCCAATGTGCTGGGTAATTCCACCGGCTTCACCAGCAGTAACTTTAGAGCTACGGATATAATCCAACAAGGAAGTTTTACCATGATCAACGTGACCCATTATGGTAACGATCGGAGCTCTGGGCTGCAGGTTATCATCATCATCCTCTTCATCCTCTTCTTCCATTTCGGCCTGCGCCTCCATATCAATAAACTCTACATCAAAACC
>JALZND010000212.1 GCA_030857845.1 Bacteroidota bacterium
GATTTATATTGTGGTGGGGAAGAAATAAAAAGAAGAAAAAGAATAAAGTCCCAAAGAATATTGAAATTAAAGATAAAAGAAATATAATGTAGGAAATTGGTATTTAATCCACTTCCCAAAACAAGAACCTTATGTTAAAACAAAAATATATATTGATCGCAGGTATATGTATAGCGTTATTAATAATTGCTATACAATTCTATATCATAAATAATAATAGTTTAGTAAGTAGCAAAGAAGATAAAATAGAAGCTGCACCTATAGAATTGGCCAAAGTGATGTTCCACAACCAGCGATATATGGATAAGCTTTATTTTTCAGGGATAAATGAAAACTGGGAAGCAGCAGAATTTTACCACCATGAATTGGAAGAGAATATGGAGGTGCTTTTAGAAAATACAATTGTTGACGATGGCATTGACATCAGCAACTTATCAGAACTAATCTTTACACCTGCGATTTTATCCCTCAAAACATCCATTGCGTCAAAGAAAAAAGATGTATTCCTTGAAGGGTATAAAGTAATGGTCAACAGCTGCAACAGTTGTCATAATGCTTCAAAGAAAGGGTTTATTATAATAACATTGCCCGCATCGCCTGCATTTAAAAATCAAGAATTTTGAAAATTGAGTAGTTTATTTCCCAAAAATATTAAACGATTTTGCGTAACACTAAAGATTTAGAATAAAGCATATTTCTAATTCATTCTGCGGTCCGAAGTGGGTCTTTTTCGGACGTCGATTTTCCTAAATCGACTATAAAAAGGAATGATTTATATATATAGTGTGTAACGCAAAATAGGAATTTCGCGGTCCGAAGTGGGGCTCTTCAGACAGTGATTTTCCTAAATCGACTATAAAAAAGGAATGATTTATATATATAATTAGTAGCGCGAATATGAATTCATTACTCTATAATGCTTCTTTTTATGGAATGTTAAAGTGGGGGATCAAATTCAGATGGTAAATTAAAGGAACCTGGCTAATTAAAAAATATTAATTACTGGATTATTGTATCTATAAGAAAAATTTGTTTATTTGATACAATTTCCAAAAATCATGCGTGGGTTAATAGCGTATTTACTTTCCATTCTTGTTCTTCTAAACTTTGGAGGATACCACGCCTTGTTCCTTGGGTTGCAACATAGAACCTCTGAAAATCTTCTCAATAAACTAGACGCAAATACATTTGATCATGAAGAGGCTTTTTTAGTAAAAGTTCCTCTTACTGTTCCTTATGCATCTGATTCAAAAGATTTTGAAAGGGTAAATGGCGAATTTATTCATGAAGGACAAGTATATCGACTGGTGAAGCAAAAATTATCTAAAGATACACTTCATGTAGTTGTTTTAGAAGATAAGTTAGGCACCTACATCAATAAAGTGAAGACTGATTTAGTAAAATCATTATCAGATCTTCCAAAAAAAGACAATTCTCCAAGTTCTAAGATTTTTAAGCTAATTATTAAAGATTATATCAATACCATTGTTGTTATTGAAGTTGCGAGTATAGGCTGGTCCGATTCCAATCCTTTAAAAAGTTACATTAATTTCTATTCTTTTAAGAACCTGTCTAAGTATTTTATCCCACCGCCAGTTACCCTTATTTCATAATCTCTTATAATTGAAAATTTACCTTTTCGCATTGCTTTATTGATGAATTAAAAAAATGCGGTTTCCCTATTATCAATGGGAAAATTTATTCAATACATGTTAATTGAGGATTTCCTTGATTTTCATAATCAATTATTAAAAAACTTTTTTTTTCAAGCAAATTAATTTAATTCAGCTCAATAAGACGCTGATAAATGAATTTGCATTCCAAAAAACTTAAAAGATTAATAATATATAATGAAAAAATTTTTACTGCTAATCATGGCAGGCCTATGCCTAAGCCATGCTAAGGCTCAAACCCTAAATGATGGTTTGATGATGCCTAAAAGAAACCTTTGCACAGGGTTTATATTTACCCAAGATAAATGGGGTAACTATTGGGAGGGAGCAAAATTGAGGGACAACCAAAATATCGGAAAAGTCACTAACAGTAGTATAATGTGGATGGGTGCCTATGGTATTACAGATAAGTTAAATGCAATTGCTGTTGTGCCTTATATAACAACAAAATCAAGTCTTGGAACCATGCAGGGCATGGAGGGGATCCAGGATCTGACTTTGGCTTTAAAATATAACTTTCTGGATTATGAAACAGGACATATAAAATTTAAAACTTTTGCAGTTGGATCCTTTTCTACTCCCTTAGCACCATATACAATTGACTATCTTCCATTATCGATTGGTATGGGAAGTACCAATCTAGGAGGAAGGCTTACTACTTTTGCACATATTAAAAAGACTTGGTTTGTAAATGCTTCGGGTGGCTATACTTGGCGGAGCAATGTTTCGATTGACAGGACTTCTTATTTTACGGAAGGTAAGCTGTACTTAAGCAATGAAGTTAAAATGCCCCCAGTTTTTGACTACTTCATAAGTGCAGGATATCTTAAAAATGGATTGCAGGCAGAATTATTTTTTGTCCAGCAAAACACCCTTGGAGGTGGTGATATCCGAAGACAAGATATGCCATTTGTTTCTAACAAAATGAATTTTTCCCGGAGCGGTGTACTGGTGATGTATTATATACCCCAGGTTAAAGGGCTTGCTGTTCGCGGTTCGGCAAGCTATACATTGGCAGGCCGAAATTTTGGCCAATCTGCTTTCTTTTTAGGAGGATTGCTTTACACCATTAAATTTTCGCCAAAATCAAAATCCATAAATCCATGAAATTGAAATTATTCCTATATATTATAACCTTCTTTGTTATTGTTTCCCTCCCTACTGCTTGTAACAAAGATATAGTAATGCTGGAACATCTTGTTCCTCTTGAACCAATAGATTCTGATGCCAATGCAAGAACATGGACTCCTATATTACTGACATCTAATGATCAAATACTTGTTCCGGTACCTGAAGATATAAATTCTGTTGCTTATAAAACGGAGCTTGAAACAATTAAAAACGTACAAGCAAATCTTAATGAAGAGCAAAAAAGGGCTATTGAATATTGGAGTGGGGGAGGTGTTTTGCGTTGGAATCAAATAATGCGTGAGCTGGTGGCTAGATTTAACTTGCCCCCAGCACCAAATGCTGAAGGTAATTATCCTGTACCCGATCCCGAAAATCCATTTGGTGATCCCATGTTCCCTTTTTCAAACCCTCCATATGCTGCCAGGGCCTATAGTTATGTAAGTGCTGCACAATATGATGCCTTAAAGGCCGCCTGGTATTATAAATATACTTATAACAGGCTTTCCCCATTTCAAAATGACCCAACAATAAAGGCATTGGTTCCAGAATCAAATCTTCCAGCCTATCCTTCAGAAGATGCGGTCATGTCAGGGGTAATGGCAGAAATGCTCAAAATGTTTTTTCCAGCAGCCGTAGAAGAAATAACATTAAAAGCTGCAGAGCAAAGAAATGTTGCTTTATGGTCAGGAAAAGCAGCATCAAGTGACGTTGCAGCTGGATTGGCACTGGGCAAGTCTGTGGCTGAATTGTTCAAAGAAAAGGCGGCAACTGATGGTATGAAAAATTCAACAGGAAATAAAATAATTTGGAAATCATATGAAGATATTGCCTTAAATATAGGGGAAATCCCTTGGTCTTGCCTGGAGTCGCCGGTAAGGCCTCCAATGTTAATGGCATTTGGTCAAGTCAAAGCATGGATGTTGAGCCCGGAAGATATTGTTATGGAAAGGCCGCTGCCACCGCCATCAACATCGTCGGCAAAAATGAAAGAAGAGCTTGAAGAGGTGCTTCATTATACAAAAAATGCTACAAGGGAACAAATTGCCATCGTACATAAATGGGCAGATGGAGTAGGGACATATACACCTCCAGGCCATTGGAATGATATAGCCGCTGAATTTATCAGGGATGCAAGATTTAGTGAAGTAAGGGCTTCCAGGGCTTTTGCCTTATTGAATATTGCTTTGCATGATGCAGCTGTAGGGTGCTGGGAAACGAAGTTTCACTACTTTAATCCAAGGCCATGCCAATTAAACCCTGAAATAAAAACGACTGCAGGAGTTCCAAATTTCCCTGCATTTACTTCCGGCCATTCAACTTTTTCTGCTGCTGCAGCAACTGTGCTGAGCTACCTTTTCCCCCAAAATTCAGAATATTTTCACCAACAGGCAAATGAGGCCGCTTTGTCAAGATTATATGGCGGGATCCATTTTAGGTCTGATGTCGAAATGGGAACGGAACATGGTTTTGCAATTGGTAATTATACTATTCGTTTTGCCCAGGAAGATAACGCAAAATAGTTTTGATAACGTGAATAAAAATAGCAGAGGCTGCGCAAAAATCAGGTATAGTACCAATGAGGAATTTGGTATAAGGCAGATTAGCGTATCAGCCAGTGCCAGCCTTTGCTGTTTTTTATGATTAGGTGCTGGTTTTTCATTAAAATAGATTTTTATTCTTTTTTATCAATTAATCGTATTTGTTCTTTAAAAAAGAAGCAATTTCCTTTTCAAGCTTTCTAAATTTGGAGGGTGATGCACCAGTAAAAAGAAATAATGGGAAAACTACTATGGCCGCTTCAGTCATCGCCAGGGTAGCCAAAAATCCTGTTCCAAAAGATGGAGGCGATCCTTGAATGGAAATTTCATTCTCTTGGACAGATACCTGTGCTCCTAAAAAAGCAGATTTACGGACAATAATACTTTTCTTCCCCAAGCCAAATAGCTTATAGGAATAATCATTTGAGAACTCTCTTTTCAAGGTTTCAACTAATTCCTCATTGGATGGAGCCTTTTTTACTTTAATAACCATTATCTTTTCTCTGTTAAATAAACTCAAAATTTAAAATAATGATAAAAAACAAAATGTTCTAAGATAATTATTAGTATTTGTTAGACAAGCCTAATTCAAGCTTGTTTTCACTTTTCTTATCACCTGGGTCGACATTACATGCCCTAATCCCTTAGGGAATTATGCTCTTTCTACGCCAATCGGCAGTTATAAAAAACGCGCAGTGGATTTTAAAAGAGTAAAGTATGTTCATCTCGAACCAGCACTTGTGTGTTGTCTGGATCTCTTTTTCCAGGATTTTTAGGTCCTATGAAGGGAAAGGCATTAAATTCCCAAACCAGATACGGTATATTAAACCTTTCGTTCCAAACTGGGTTTTTATAAAAAGCATTTTTTTTAAATTTCCACTATTTTAATAAGTTATTTATCTAACTTAGTTTAATAAAATACACAGATCTTATTTTTTGAGGAATATATAATGAAGTTAAAATTTCATCCTTTCGATCTTAAACTCCGCCATACCTTTAAAATAAATCATGGTTCAAGGAATGAACAACCCACATTAATAGTATCACTTCAAGAAGGGGAATTTATTGGATATGGCGAGGCTGCGGCAAATTCCTATTATAATGTTACTGTGGCCAAAATGATGGAAGATATAGGGCATTGTCGTGAAATTATTGAGTCTTTTGAACTTAATGACCCTGAAATACTTTGGGCGGTATTGAACGAAAAGCTTCAGGGGAACCCTTTTGCTTTATGTGCCGTTGACATTGCCGCCCATGATTTATATGGAAAATTAAACAAAAAGCCCCTCTATGAACTTTGGGGCCTGGATGTAAGCCATCTTCCTTTAACAAATTTCACCATTGGTATCGATACCATTGAAAACATGGTTGCCAAGATGCAACAAGTGCCATGGCCATTATATAAAATAAAACTGGGTACACCAGACGATATAGAAATCGTGAAGGAATTAAGGAAGCATACCCATGCACTTTTTAGGGTAGATGCCAACGGTGCATGGGATGTGGAAGAGACGATCAATAATTCCATGGAACTTAAAAAACTAAATGTTGAATTTATTGAGCAACCACTGAAAGCTTCGGATATGGAGGGCATTAAGGATGTTTTTAATTACTCTGTGCTGCCCATCATTGCAGATGAAAGTTGTTTAAACGAAGCTGATGTTGAAAAATGCCACCTAAGATTTCATGGCATCAATATTAAATTGACAAAATGTGGAGGCTTTACGCCAGCACGGAGAATGATAGCACATGCAAAAAAATTGGGCATGGCAGTAATGATGGGATGTATGACAGAATCTACAGTAGGTGTTTCGGCAGTTGCCCAATTACTTCCTTTACTGGATTATGTTGATATGGATGGCCCTTTGTTGTTGGAAAAAGACATTGCGACCGGTGTGAAGCTTGAAAATGGAAAAGTTCTTTTCCCGGAAGAAAATGGCACAGGTGTTAATTTATTGTGATAACTATAAAAAAATTCAACATTTGCCTGATTAATTTCTTCCAGTGGATATTGTGGTTAAGGCGCGGCATGTTTCCTGACAAGACACCTTTGCTATAATTCTTTA
>JALZND010000213.1 GCA_030857845.1 Bacteroidota bacterium
TTATCAACAATTTATTGATACCGATCCTTTTTCACAGCTGGCTTGGTATAATATTGGGATTGTCTACAATAAGCTAGGTAGATTTGAAGAGGCTATCAATGCTTATGAATATGCTATTTTAATAGATGAGACTTTTGCATCAGCACATTTCAACCTGGGAAATTCTTTAATGAATTGCCTTCAGTTTGAGAAAGCCCTTGATGCTTACCTCAACACATTTAAACATGAAGGCCCGTCTGCAGAAACCTATTGCTCGATAGGTGCCGCATATGAAAAACTTGAGCGGTACGAGCTTGCAATAAAATACTATCGAAAGGCCGTGAAGCTTGATCATCTTTATGATGAAGCACTATATGGCCTTGGCATTTGCCTTAACAATC
Organism: Bacteroidota bacterium; assembly: GCA_030857845.1. Taxonomy (GTDB): domain Bacteria; phylum Bacteroidota; class Bacteroidia; order Cytophagales; family Cyclobacteriaceae; genus JALZND01. The sequence goes on from JALZND010000213.1 coordinate 381, forward strand.
AAGAAAAATGGTATGAAGCCATTCATTTTTTAACAAAGGCGCTCAAGATTGATCCTGAAAATCAATTGTATTGGCAATCAGTGGCAGAAGCTGAATACAAAACGGGGAATATCATTTCCAGTATTGATGCCTATGAAGAAGCCAGCTACCTCGATCCTACTAATATTGATATTTGGCTCGATTGGTCTTTTATCCTTTATGAACAAGGTGATTATGATGGAGCTGTTTCTCTGATGGAGAGTGCTATAGAAGAATGTCCTGAGGAATCTGAACTTTATTATCGGACCACTGCATACCTGATTGCGGCAGGAAAATATAAAGAGGCTTTTAGCTACCTGGAAAATGCATTGATCCTTAACTTTGATGTTCATACTGTACTCTTTGACTTTTTTCCAAAAATAGAAACTCAAAAAGCACTGTATAAGCTCATAGAACAATATAGAAAAAAATAGATAGCAATGATTTATTTAAATCTGGCATAGTATAATCCTATGTGTGCCGATCTATTCCCTGTTTTCTGAATAAAATAGATAAATATTCTCAGGCACTATAAAAATATTCTCAAAAAATCCTTTTTATTTAAGAAATCCAGATAATTTTGGGGATTAATAAAACCCATATACAAGGATGAATTATGAATTGAGTAAAATACCTGTACGGACTGAAAAACCAAGAAGTACAGGCTTTACCATGGCAATGGATAAAGGCCTTAGTCTAAGGGAAGCTGAAGATTTTATTAGTGTATGCAGTAACTATGTTGATATTATCAAACTTGGATGGGCTACTTCTTACCTTACCCCATATCTTAAGGAAAAAATAAAAATTTACCAGGATGCCGGAATACCCACATATTTTGGGGGAACTCTTTTTGAAGCTTTTCTGGTAAGGGGTCAATTTGAAGATTATAGAAGGGTCCTTGATAAATATGAAATGACCTATGCTGAAGTTTCTGACGGATCTATCGAGCTAGATCATGATATTAAATGCGAATATATCAGGAAATTATGCACACAGGTTACTGTCCTTTCAGAAGTAGGGTCAAAAGATGCCGAGAAAATAATACCTCCGTATAAATGGATAAAATTGATGCAAGCGGAATTGGACGCGGGTTCTTGGAAAGTTATTGGTGAAGCAAGGGAAGGAGGCACAGTAGGTTTGTTCAGGTCAACTGGTGAGGTCCGTTCCGGATTAGTAGAAGAAATCCTGACAAAAATCCCTTTCGAAAAAATAATTTGGGAAGCTCCCCAAAAAGAACAACAAGTTTGGTTTATTAAGTTACTTGGCACCAATGTAAACCTTGGAAATATAGCACCCAATGAAATAATTCCTTTGGAAACCATCCGGCTAGGGCTCCGGGGAGATACCTTCAATCATTTTTTGGACCAAGAAGTCATAAACCCCTGAGTTATTTGAATATTCCTATATCCTGATACAAAACATTTATGAAAAATCCAAAACAAGGCCTTCTATTATTTCTTAAAGGAATGGCCATGGGTGGTGCTGACGTAGTTCCTGGCGTATCTGGAGGGACTATTGCTTTCATCACTGGTATTTATGAAGAATTATTGAATTCCATTAAGTCTTTTGACCTAACAGCTTTAAGGTTACTTCTAAAATTTGAATTGAAAAAATTCTGGCAGCATATAAATGGCAGCTTCCTCACAATCCTGCTTTCTGGTATAGCCCTGAGCCTTATCACACTCTCCCGAATTACTATATATTTGCTTCAGGCCTACCCAATACAACTTTGGTCATTTTTCTTTGGCCTAATTATCATCTCTGCCATTATCGTTGCCCGCGAAATCACAAAATGGAAAGCAGAAGTTTATATTGCCGGTATTATAGGAATCGCGATAGCATTTTATATCAGTATAGCCACACCTGCCGAAACACCTACCAACCTGGGATTTATATTCTTTTCGGGCGCACTGGCAATTTGTGCCATGATACTTCCTGGTATTTCTGGAGCTTTTATCCTGCTTATCATGGGCAAATATGAATATATTTTAAATGCCTTGAGGAATTTTGATTTTGTAGTTATTCTTACCTTTATACTGGGCTGCGTGGTAGGCTTATTAAGTTTCGCTAAAGTAATTTCCTGGTTATTAAAAAATTATTATAATCTTACCATAGCATTGTTGGCAGGTTTTATGGTAGGTTCACTTAATAAAATTTGGCCTTGGAAATTTATTACACAATACAGGATTGATAGTCACGGAATACCAAAGCCATTTTTAGACCGCAACGTCATGCCCCATATATATGAAGATCTTACAGGGATGCAGCCGCATATTTTAGCAGCTATATTATTTATGTTATTTGGGATAGCCATAGTATATTTTATTGATAAATATGCTGCAAAGAAAACAATAGGTGTGACAAATGACAGATTATAACCATTATGAAAAAAGTTTATGGCTTAATAGGCCAAACCCTTTCCCATTCATTTTCAAAAAATTATTTCTCCAAAAAATTTCAGGAAGAAAACATTGAAGATTGTGTATATGAGCTTTTTGAAATACAATCCATCGATGAATTTCCTGATCTTCTTAAAAAGAATCCTTCAATTGCCGGGCTAAATGTTACAATTCCTTATAAAGAACAAGTTTTGCCCTATGTACATAAGCTTGACATCAGTGCTAGTAAGGTAGGTGCGATCAATGTTATAAAAGTTAAAGCAGATGGCATTCTTGAAGGTTATAATTCTGATTACTACGGATTTAAAAAATCATTGGAAGATTGGCTTCCAAAAGGTTATGGTCATTTAAAAGCAATGGTACTGGGAACAGGAGGATCATCTAAAGCTGTAACAGCTGCGCTTGCTGACCTAAACATCGATTGTATTTCTGTTTCAAGAAAACCATCTTCCTCTACCATTGATTATGCCACAGTGCAGGAGCACCTTGAGATCTTACATGAATATAGGTTGATCATAAATACTACACCTGTTGGCATGTACCCTCATACAGACCAAACCCCTGATATTGATTTTTCAAACATTAGCAGGCATCACCTACTTTTTGACCTTATTTATAATCCAATAGAAACAAAATTCTTATCAATTGGAAAAAATAAAGGTGCAAAAATCAAGAATGGGCTTGAAATGTTGCACCTCCAGGCAGAAAAATCATGGGAAATTTGGAACACTTAATTTAATTAGTTCCCGGTTCGCAGTTCTCAGTTCGCAGTTGAAGTTCAGGTAGTTCAGAGTTCAGAAAGTTTTGTCGGAAAGTCTTTATATCAATTAATTATTCAAAAAAAATATAATTTGAAAAGAGCTTCTAAAACTATGAACTGAGATCTACCTTCCTGAACAGAGAACACTCAACGGAAAATTGCGAACACAAAATTGAGAACTGAGAACACACAACCGAGGACTGAGAACTAACTTAAAGCCTGTTGTAAGTCTTCAATAAGGTCTTCAATATCTTCGATCCCTACACTTAACCTAATTAAAGAATCCTTTAAGCCAACTTTTTCACGTTCTACTTTTGGGATGCTGGCATGGGTCATAGAAGCAGGATGCCCGCACAATGACTCGACCCCTCCCAGGGATTCGGCCAGTACAAAAAGCTTGAATTTTTCAAGAACTGAAACTGCGCCTTCTAAAGTATCTTTTTCTAAAGTAAAAGAGATCATTCCTCCAAAATCACGCATCTGTTTATTGGCTATTTGGTAATTTGGGTGCTTTTTAAGCCCTGGCCAATAAACTTTATTTACATTTGGATGATTTGTCAGGAATTCGGCTACTTTTCTGCCATTTTCTGAATGGCGCTGCATCCTTACATGAAGCGTTTTTATACCCCGCAGCACCAGGAAACAATCTTGTGGGCCAGGTACTGCACCACAAGCATTTTGAATAAAAGCTATTTTCTCTGCCAATACTGCGTCGTTGACCACTAAAGCGCCCATAACTACATCAGAATGACCTGCCAGGTATTTCGTTACTGAATGCATCACAATGTCCGCCCCTAAATCTAATGGGGTTTGCAGGTAGGGTGTGCAAAATGTATTGTCTACTGCCAATAATATATTCCTATGCCTGGTGATTTTCATAGCCTCCTGTATATCAATAATATTCATCATAGGATTACTGGGGGTTTCTATCCAAACCAGTTTCGTATTTTCATTGATATAATTTTCTATATTAGAAATATCTTCCATGGAAATAAAATGGAATTTTATCCCATAATTGGCAAAAATCCTTACAAAAATACGATAAGAGCCTCCATAAAGGTCGTTTGTGGAGATTACTTCATCGCCAGGCTTTAACAACTTTATAAGTGTGTCAATTGCTGCCATACCTGAGGCAAAACAAAATCCATATTGTCCGTTTTCAAGTTTGGCAATACTTTTCTGAAGAACATCCCTTGTTGGATTATGGGTCCTGGAATACTCAAAGCCCTTGTGCTTACCAGGCGAAGTTTGTACATAGGTAGATGTTTGAAAAATTGGGGTCATAATTGCCCCAGTCGATGGATCTGGCTCTATGCCGGCGTGAATTGCCTTGGTTCCAAATTTCATATTATTTAATTTAATTCAATTTAGTTATATAATCTATCTATAGATAGCATGTTTACTACATATAATATATGCAAGATAGTGTTTAAATAGATAATCTATCTTGAATCTGGGCATTCCTAAATCATTAATGTGAAAATTAATGAGGAAATTATAATTAATGATAAGCGGACGGCAGAATATTTTTAATTACATCTTAAAATTAATTACAAATCAAGAAACATCATGATTTTCATAAACTCACAATATTCCCTTGTTTATTTTCAAATTTCAATGAAGTAAATTAATCTTAAATGCGTTTATAGGTATAATTTTAAACTTGAATTGACCTATTTTATAGTTAATATTTAAATTATACTTTATTTATAACCCATTTTTAGGATTTTTGCTTTTTTATTATAAAATTTCCATATAGAGTTTATACATCTTATTTTTTTAAATTAAATAAATCAAATAACTAATTATTATAATTTTTAATTTTTTTTATTTATTAATATATATATACCATATTTTGTTTTTTTACTAATCATTTATTTTAAAATTTTGGATTTCTTAAAAAATTAAGAAGTTTTTACTCATCTCATTATAAATCACATCAGTATTTAAACTAAATAAGGAACATTTTTATAAACCGCCACATTTTTAAACCACAATTTTATATAAAATGTATTTTTTTATATTTATAGGTTTATTTTAAACTTGTTTATAGGTTTTTATTATTTTTTTCTCGAAACTTGGGTAATATTTAAACCTGATTTAAAAAAAATAATAATAAAAACTAAAAGTATGAAGAAAGTTGAGGCCATAATTAGGACTTCCAAATTTGAAGCGGTCCATACAGCTCTTTCCCAAGTTGGCATACCCTTTATGTATTCCATGGAAGTAAAAGGATTTGGAAAAGAACACAGCGTTTCCCAAACCTATAGGGGCGCCCCTTATGATATTGGTTTTATTCCCAGGACCAAACTCGAAGTTGTTGTCACTGAAGACCAATTGGATGAAGTTGTTGATTGCATTCTACAAGTAGCATCAACTGGTGAAATAGGTGACGGAAAAATATTTATATCTGATGTCGAAAGGGCCTACAGGATCAGGTCCAGGGAGCAGGGAGCTGCAGCCCTTTAATTTTCTAAACTTTTTATAACCTCAAAAAACTTAAAAAAATGAACGAAATTTTATTTACAACAAACAACCTTTGGATGCTGATGGCAACCATATTGGTTTTTATAATGCACCTTGGGTTTGCATCACTTGAATCTGGACTGGCCAGGTCCAAAAATACAGTAAATATTCTATTTAAGAACACAATGATCCTGCCGATAGGCATAATTACCTATGTTCTTGTGGGTTTTAACCTAATGTACCCAGGAGAAGACTTCGCAGGGGGATTTTTTGGTTTTGCAGGCTTTGGCTTATCTATGCCTGAAGGGGCAGCCGGTTTAATTGAATATGCAGATGGTGCCTATACATATTGGAC
>JALZND010000214.1 GCA_030857845.1 Bacteroidota bacterium
AACTACACAGGGTTTGGAAATAATGGTGGCTTTAGATGTTTCGAACAGCATGCTGGCTGAGGATATCAGGCCCAACCGTTTGGAGGCGGCAAAAAAAGCTTTGGCTGGATTTGTGAACAGGATTAAGAATGATAAAATTGGAGTAGTGGTTTTTGCTGGTGAGGCTTTTGTACAATTGCCCATGACCAATGATTACCATGTTGTACACAATGTATTGCCTGGCATAAACACCCGTTCTGTCCCTGTGCAGGGTACAGCAGTAGGCAAAGCAATTGAGGCTTGTATCAATTCATTTTCTTTTAAAGAGGATGAACAGGCAAAAGTCATGGTATTGATTTCTGACGGTGAAGACCATGAAGAAAATGCGATCAATATGGCCACAATGGCCGCAGAAAAAGGCATTGTCATCCATACAATAGGAATTGGCAACCCTAATGGTGCCCCTTTGCCCATTTCATTTTCAGAAGGGAGGACACAGCTAAAAAAAGATGAAAGTGGCCGCCCTGTTGTTTCAAAGCTTAATGAAGATTTATTGAAAGAAATTGCTGCCATTTCTGGCGGAAGGTATCAACATGCACTTGACCTTGATACTCAGTTAAACTTATTGGTTACCGACATTCAAGGGCTTGAAAAACAAGAACTTGTCCAAACGGTGTATGCCAATTTTCAGAACCGCTATCCTTATTTTGTTTTTGGTGCATTATTGCTCCTGTTATTGGATTTTATGATTGGTGAAGGAAAAAGGGATTGGTTAGAAAAATTAAAGAAATTAAAATAAATGAAGCATAAGGCCCTAACTGTCATTTTGATTTTAATGAATGTTGTTTTTGCTTTTGCGCAAAAAGAAAGGTCTGATATTCGTGAGGGTAACGAATATTATGATAGCAACAATTTTGTTAAGGCTGAGCAGGCGTATGTAAAGGCTTATAAAATAAACAGGGATTCCTTTGAGGCCACTTTTAATTTGGGTGCAGCATTGTACAAACAAGGAAAATGGGTTGAAGCGGCAAAGCAATTTGAAAAGCTCACCACTTTAGCCGTTGGTAAGGAACAAAGGGCAATGATATTCTATAATTATGGCAATGCTTTACTTAAAGCCGAGATGATCGTAGAAAGTGTAAATGCCTATAAAATGGCCCTAAAACAAAATCCAGAAGCACAAGATACACGGTACAACCTAACCTATGCGTTGTCTCTTTTAACAGAAACATCAGTAGAGCCTCAATCAATTCTTGAAGAAACAGAACAGGTCCTTCAGAAAATTGAAGAGCAAGAGCAAATGGTAAAGAGGAAAATGCGGGAAGCTAAAACCCCTGTAAGAAAAACGGGAAAAGATTGGTAGCTAATGTAAGGCATCTGAATTGCTGAAGGTAAAGCTTAACTTTAAAATAGTTTCAAATATTATCTCCTAAAACAGTTTTATAGAATATTGATTTCATTCCTTTTCAATCAATAGCTATTTTAGCACAACAATTGCTTTGTAATCCATTTACAAATTGCTGAAGTTTCGCACCAAGCTTTAAATAAAATGGAGTGCACATAAACTAACTATTGAGCAAATGGAGTTCTATTTAATGTTTCCATTTGTGAAAGGGTCAAATATTATTAGCCCTGGGTTTCAACCCAGGGTTAATAATATAAAAGGCGGGAGTTTTGGCGGTTTTTTTGCCTTTTAAAGCAAAAAAAGTGACAAAACATCATCTGCGAAACATTAGTTATTAAATACAAAAGTATAGCATGGGTATAAAATGGCAATCACTCTTACAATCTAAAGTCGTATCTATGTATCATTAAAATTAATCCTTATTTGGCACAAAAATATCAAGCTTATCCTTGAGTATTGAAACTTCAATATCTTTCAATGAAATAAAACCATCTTCTTTTGCTGACCCATCTTCTTCAGGCCAACAATAATCGTCAATATGCATTGGAAATCTTTGGCATGAAATCTTAAAAACTGAACCTTTCCTGGTTAATCCTAAAATGTAAATGAGGATATTAATAGCAAATGATGATGGAATTTACAGTCCTGGTATACTTGCACTTGCTGAAGTAGCTGCAACATTTGGGGATGTAAGGATTGTAGCACCTGACGTGGAGCAATCGTCAATGGGACATGCAATCACTGCATCACGACCTTTGTTGTATAAAAAAACCCCTATAAAAAATTTCGAAGCATACCGTGTCAATGGCACCCCGGCAGATTGTGTTGCCTTGGGGGCCTATAATTGGGAAAAAGTTGATTTGGTACTTTCAGGGATTAACCTTGGAACAAACCTGGGCAATGCTACCTGGCATTCTGGCACATTGGCAGCTGCCAAACAAGCTGTACCATTGGGCATGCGTGGCATTGCTTTTAGTACTTCTGTCACAAAAGCCGAACCTGATTTTGAAAAATTGAAACCATTTGTGAAGCAAGTGCTTGATATGGTTTTAGAAGATAAAGAATTGCATCTGATAAATGTTAATTTGCCCTATGACCCTCAAGGGTTAATGTGGACTAAGCAATCAATTAGGCAATATGATGGGAAGATCATCCCGGGAGAGGATCCAATGGGGAGAGAACATTTTTGGTTTACTGTAATACCTCTAGATGAAACTGAACAAGGTACCGATAGGTGGGCAATGAAGCAAGGCCTTGTTTCTATCACACCATTGAGGTTGGACCTCACTAATGAAAAAGAACTAGGGTACGCGAGAAAAAAATATTCATCCTTCCAGCCAAAATAATTATGCAATTAATATGAGGAGGCAATTGCATTTGATGGAAATTCTTCAAATCTAGACTTTTCATATTTTTAAAATGCAAAACATCTCGCGCTTAATATTATCCTTCCAAAACTTGTATTTGCATTTTCAAGATTATTGTAATTAAATTCACCCACAGAAATTTGAAATTTAGAATACCTATTTATAAAATTAATAAAAATAATATATTATATAATAACATATTTGTAATTTTCCAATGAATAGATTATATTCATTATAAATATTGATATTATTTTGTCAAAAGCACATAAACATTTTTGTTTACAAAAACAATAAAGGCAAATCTTATTAATCTTGTAAAGTCATGATTAAAGAACCAATTACCGAAATTTTAAAGGAAATCACTTCCAAAGTAATAGGCTGTAGTTATTATATAGAATGTGCCTATTCCGATGGTAAAGGAAACACTTTTCTGGTAATTACCTTTTATCATCAAGTGCGCTCTTCAATTATAGGAAAAATTACCTATTGCCAGGAAACAGGAAAAGTTTGCCAATATTTTTATAAGAAAAAAAGGTTTGCTTATACCAATGATATTTTCAATCTTCTTCTGGACATTTACAATGAGGAGCTTGAAAAATCCAAATATTTGTACAATTAACAATCACAACTGCTTCACCTCTGGTCACCATCTTAATGTCAAGGAAAAATACACCTTACACTAATTCAACAATAATTTCCATTTAAGACCTTTCCAAAAAATATCTTTTTTGCAGATATAAAAACGTGTTTTGAGTTAAACACTTTATGTAATAGAAAAACCATTTACTTACTGCACTTGATAAATGATTTGAAATTTAATTATTAACGCTAAAATGAAATTTTTTATTTTTATTTTTATTGCATTAATCTTGTTTTCTTGCAAAGAATCAACCACTTCAGAACAGGAATATAACTATGTAAAAGAATATAAAAAGGACACCTTAAACACGGCCCATAAATCAAAATCATTAACATCCAGGCCGGGATATAACCGCTACACTAATTCTCAATACAACATTTCCCTAGAATACCCAAAAGATTGGAATTATTCTGAAACAGGCCCCAAAGATTCTTTGCAGGTAATTAGTTTTTATAAGGTTCAAGATACCTACAACCATCGTTTTCCTATATCAATGGAAACTAACTCAATCTGACCCATATTAGTTTTTATCCCAATGGTTTAAGCAAAGAATCGCCTAAGAGTTTGTCTTTAAAGTGCCACAGGATCAATAGTGAACTACCTATATTTTTTAGCATCAACGAAACCCAATCAAGTATACATCTATTGGAAAACCAGAATGCTCACAGCTATATCATTAAGCCTGCAAGCCCACCTTTAGGATGGAACAATAACGGCTTTATTTATGCTCAAATTTCAGTTGAAGGGTATTTTGTAACATGTATAGATTTAAAATCGGGGAGTGAAAAGTCGATGGGTGAATGCGACCCCGATTCTGGGGATAAAATGAGGAAATATGGAAATTTAAACCTTGCCTCAAAAAGAGCTGTTTATGAAACCATTTAAATTTTCCCTTAAAATTACCCTATTACAAAGCACATCTATAATGGGGACCTTTAGGATAATCTTTTATCTTTATCCAGGCTTTTTGCAGTAGGTGGATAGGTTTTGATTTTCATGGCTTTCCTAAACCTGAATGGCGTGGGCCTATTTAAGGAATAGATTAGCAATACAAATAAATAAAGGATTACGTAAACCAATTCTGTAGTCAAAAACAAACCAACTAATGACGCAATAGTGGCAGCTTCTAGAAAAGAGTATTTGAGTAGAGAAGCTTTATAAAACAACTGAAGCTTGTCCCTTAACTGTGCAGTAGGTTGTGCTGACTTAATATGCCTTTCATAAAAAACATAAGATAAAACAACATTAATCAATATAAAAATTGGGATAGTTATCAACAACGCTAAATGCAGGTCTACATCTGGTGCATCAACAAAAAACTTCCCATCCTTTATTTCCAGGTATAAATACAAAAACACCATCAAAGGAACCCCTACCATTGTATAAAATATTAGGTTTACTGCTTGGTACAAAGCATCCTCATTATCAAATTTATGCTCCCTTTCTTTTTTCATAAGTAGTAATTTTGATGTTCATCCATAGCTGCAAGATTTATATAAATCCATATCAGGCAAAATAAAACTGACAAAAGATTGAAAGATCCAATTAACGCTAATTTTCCGCTACACAAAAACAAAATCTAACTTTTTCCAATATTCACGTTCTGCTGCACCGATTAAAAATTTACCAACGGCAACCAAACTAAAATTTACTAACGTTCGTTAGGTAAGTAATTATGTCAATTATGGAAACTTCCACTAGGTCAAAAAAAGAAAAAATTGAAAAAACAGCGACTTTAATGTTCAGGCAAAAGGGTTATGCAGCGACTTCAATGCGTGACCTTGCTTTTGAACTTAATATAGAAGCTGCCAGCTTATATTCGCACATATCTTCTAAAGAAAGTATACTTCGGGATATATGTTTAAGAATGGCAATGTTGTTTTTTAAAGCTATTGAAAAAGCAGAACAACAAGCCATAGGTGATGATTCTGAAGAACTTTTGAAGGTTGCTATTAAAGAACATGTAAAAGTAATCACACATGATATAGCCGCCTCAGCAGTTTTCCTGAACGAATGGCGGCACCTTAGTGAACCTTATCTTAGTGAATTTATCGACCTTAGGGAACAATACGAAAAGAGATTTATGGGAATTGTTGATAAAGGCATAAAGAATAATGAATTTTTGATTGAGGATGAAAAACTGGCCACACAATTTATATTATCTTCCCTTAATTGGACACATAGTTGGTATAAAACAACAGGCAAGTTGTCACCGGAAGAAATTGGAAATCGGCTGGCAAAATATATAATCCATGGCATAAAAAAATGAACAAAATTTCCAGATTGACATTATAAATAATAAATACCACGATTATGTATGGAGGCGGAAATATTTTTGATAACCAACCAATAGACCTTGAAAGCGAAGACCAGCAGCAGCTGGGGGCTTTTGAAGCCCGTATTGCGGCGGGCGAAAAGATCGAACCTATGGATTGGATGCCAGGACTGTACCGCAAACAGCTCATCAGGATGATTGAGCAGCATGCACACTCTGAAATAATTGGTGCCCTTCCGGAAGGAACCTGGATTACAAGGGCTCCTGGTTTTAAGAGAAAATTGGCCCTGATGGCGAAAGTACAGGATGAAGTAGGCCATGCCCAACTTCTTTATTCTGCGGCTGAAACTTTGGGGAAACCCAGGGAAGCTATGTTGGATGACCTCATCACGGGGAAATCAAAATACTCAAATATTTTTAATTATCCGGCTTATACTTGGGCAGATGCAACCGTAATTTCATGGATAGTAGATGCAGGGGCCATCGTAAACCAGCTGGCCAATCTAAAGGGAAGCTATGGGCCGTATTGCCGCGCCCTTGACCGGATTTGTGCTGAAGAATCTTTTCACCTGAAATATGGCCACCATGCCGTGGTCCATCTTGCTACCGGTTCGCCCCTACAAAGGAGCATGGTGCAGGAAGCCTTGAACAGGTGGTGGC
>JALZND010000215.1 GCA_030857845.1 Bacteroidota bacterium
ATAATAATTATGCTGATACCATACATTTAGAACAAGCAATCACAAGTTTGTCCATCAGCATAGGAGTGGAGGAAGATTTCGAGAATATGTTAATAATGACGGGCAAGGATACTTTTATTGTTCAGGAAGACCTTCATGAAACTCCCATAAATCAAGAAAAATTTTCAAGGTTATTAATTTTCAAAAACCCAATTAAATTATTTGTTTTCCAAAGAGGTAAAAGTAAATCAACAGTACTTTTACATTTGATCAACTCAGGAACTACCCCTTCTATTGAAAATAATAATAAAAGATTAAATCAGGATTGTGGAAAACCTAATACCATTGACCAATCCTTTTGGCGGGAAGGATTGCCTGCCCCTAATTACACTCCGCTCTATGCAAAAGCGAACCATTTAATTGTACATCATACTGCTGGTTCCAACACTGATATGGACTACACCAATGTGGTGCGTCAGATTTATTTGTTTCATACGGAAGTTCAAAATTACAGCGATATTGGATACAACTATTTAATAGCCCAGGATGGCTCCATCTATGAAGGTAGGGAAGGGGCACCTGAAAGGGAGGAGGATGTAGTAGGGGCGCACTTTTGTGGCAAAAACACCAATACAATGGGCATCAGCTTATTGGGAAACTATGAAACAGCTGTTCCCTCCTCCAATATGTTAGATGCCCTTGAAGGCCTGCTTGCATGGAAACTTGCAAAAGAAAACCTAAATCCGTTGGAATATAAACCACATCCGGCAGGTACTGCCAATGCTGAACCTTTGGGGGTTATAGCCGCACATAGGGATGGTTGCGCCACCTTATGCCCCGGAAAAAATGTTTATGCAAGAATGGATGAAATCAAAAGAAAATCAGAAGCCGCGAAAAGCAATTTAAATTCCGGCATTGCAATTCCAATTTTGGTGCAAAACGAAAGGGAAGGGGCAGGAAATGTTAAGCTTGAAGTGCAAGGAGAGATGGATGGCTCCTATATTTGGTTTTCCTCAGAAAATTTGGCCGATTCTATACCAGGTGCAAGAAATGCTACTTATACAACCATCCACCTAAAGGAAACTACTTCTTATTATGTTGCCCTGAAAAACGGCAAGTGCATAGGACCTCTTCTTAAAGTAGAAGCTATTATTAAAGAAAACCAGTTTTTTTCCTACCCAAACCCTACAGAAGGTTTGCTTACAGTAACATTTTTAGAATCTTCAACACCATCTAAATTGTTGATTTTTAACAGCATGGGACAGCAAATTGATTTTATTAATATAAAAAAGGGTGACAATAAAATAATACTTGACACTACACCTTTTGCCAAAGGTGTTTATTTGTTGTTTTTTAAATCCGGCGGAATTTCACAAACTAGTAAATTTATTGTTAAATAAAACTTTAAACAGGAATTTTATTGAAGCAATAAAACCAATTTCACTGAAAAAGAATTTTACAGTAATAAAAAAACCATAATTAAGCTGTAGCTTTGCACCTTAATTTCAAAAGAGACCATGAAGCGTATTAATGAATATAAGAAACTGTTTAATGTTGATGCAGATACAGATCTTAAACAACTAAAAACTACTTATAGGAATCTAATAAAGGAATGGCATCCTGATAAATTTCAGGCAGATGAAGAGAAAGCCGAAGCCGAACAGAAAAGCTTAAAAATAATTGACGGGTATCACTTTTTGGTAAGCATTGCGCCCGAAACGAAAGCCGCAAATTTAGAAGAATACACCATCACCACATCAGAATCTGGTATAGCTGATTTTAAACATAAAGGTTTGCTTCTTGAAGTAACATTTTTAGACGGGACTACTTACGAATATTTTGGGGTCAATAAAAAAGTGTATATGAACCTGATCAATTCAGACAAGCAATATAGGTTTGCCAAAAGGAATATTTTCAACACCTATCTTTACAGAAAATCCAAAAAAGATTTGCAGCCTGCATAAATTTATAATTTCCCAAGGTTTCAATCATTCAACTTGTAAAAGCTTTAGGATTTTCAGCCATTCTTCTATTGATTTTAGCATCTTTTATAGCAAAAGGATTAAGCCAATAATCCAAATTAATATATATTTTACTGAAGTTTCGCACAAAGCTTTAAATAGAATGGAGCGCACATAAACTAGCTATTAAGCAAATGGAGATTTATTTAATTTTTCCATTTCTGACCCTGAAAGGGTCAAATATAATTAGCCCTGGGTTTCAACCCAGGGTTAATTATATAAAAGGCAGGAGTTTTGGCGGTTTTTTGCCCCTTAAAGCAAAAAAAGTGACAAAACATCATCTGCGAAACATTAGTATTTTTTAAAATATTTGTGCACCTTTTGTTGGATAATCTTACCTTCAATTTTTAAAGTCTGCAATTTCTAGTATAATTGAACCCGTGGTTGAATTAAAAAAGAACCAGCTACCATTGGCTTTCCAATATGGAAGATTCACAAAATATTAATAATAAGCTTCTTGTAAGGTTGGAAACTTTATTGGAGAAGCAATCGCTATTACAGCAGGAATTACTCAAGCTAAAGGCTGATATCCAATCCTATAATTTGGACCAGCCGGAAGGGGTAGCTCCGTCACATTCTCAAATTCCTGAAGTACCAATATATGTTGAGGATAAATCTTTAAGCCCAATAAATGAGCTTCAGGATGCAGTAGAGCCCAATATCAATTCATTGCCCAATATCAACAGAAAGGTTCCTTACGACGATGCTAAGCCATATGAGCAAATGGCTTATACAGAAACGCCTTATGCCGCCGCTTCAGTACATAGCAAATCAAACCTGGAAAAGTTTATAGGTGAAAACCTGATCAATAAAATAGGGATAGCAATTACTATTGTTGGAGTAGGGATAGGTGCAAAATACTCCATTGAGAATGAATTGATAAGCCCATTTACACGGATTGTTCTAGGATATCTATTTGGTTTGGGCCTTATTGGTTTTGCTTTGTGGTTAAAGGTCAAATATGAAAATTTCAGTGCTGTATTGCTAAGCGGAGGCATGGCTACCTTTTACCTGATCACGTATGCAGCATATGATTTTTATGGAATTTTCCCACAGGTTTTTGCCTTTGCACTGATGGTGCTGTTCACAGCTTTTACGGTGGTTGCGGCAATACATTATAATAGGCAGGTAATAGCGCATATAGGACTGGTAGGTGCATATGCTGTACCATTTCTATTAAGTGAGGGTGAAGGAAAGGTTGCAATACTTTTTTCTTATATGGCTATTATCAATATAGGGATCTTGCTCATTGCCATCAAAAGATATTGGAAATCACTTTATTATTCAGCATTTATAATAACCTGGCTAATCTTCACATCATGGTTTTTTACCAGGTATGAGGCAGCGGTTCATTTCAAAATTGCCGCTGTATTCATGGTGGTATTTTTTGTAATTTTCTACGGCACCTTTTTATCCTATAAAATATTACGCAAAGAGCAATTTAACCTGGGCGATGTTGCAATTTTATTGCTCAACTCTTTTGTTTTTTATGGACTGAGTTATTCTATGTTATCCCTTCATCAAGATGGCGAACAATTGCTTGGGCTATTTACCCTGGTGAATGCACTGGTACATTTTGGCGTCTGTTCCCTGATATACAGGAAAAACCTTGCAGATAAAAATCTTTTTTACCTTTTAGCAGGCCTGGTGCTGGTTTTTATTACCATCGCTGTACCAGTGCAATTGGATGGCAATTGGGTAACATTGTTATGGGCAGGTCAAGCTTTGCTTCTTTTTTGGATTGGGAGGAGGAAACAGGTCACACTGTATGAAATGCTATCTTATCCTCTTATTGTTTTGGCATTTATAAGTATCCTGCACGACTGGTCATGGCATGATACTTATTCTTACAGCACAACTGTGCAGGATAGAATGAATGTTATATTTAATCCCCATTTTTTTACCGCAATAATATTCATCAGCATGTTCTCATATTTGCAATACATAAACATGAAACATTCTTATACTTCAAGTTGGAGTATCAGGGAATCACTTCTGCCTTTTTACAATATTTTAATTCCTTCCATACTTTTGATTGTTAGCTATTTTGCGTTCAGATTAGAAATAGAAAGGTTTTGGGACAACCGTTTTATAGCCTCTTCGGTAGTAAGCATTCCTGATAATGATGATGGATATCAAAATACCTTTAATGATTATACATACATCACTCTTAAGAATATTTGGGTGATTAATTATTCCTTATTGTTTTTGGCCATTGCTTCCTGGGGAAATATAATAAAAATCAAGAATTTACTATTTACGAGGGTACTTATTGTATTGAATGTATTGGCAGTGGTAGTATTCCTGGTTTCCGCTTTGTTGCTTTTCAGTGAGCTGAGGGATAATTATCTAAACCAATACTTATCTGAATATTACGAGCGGGACAGTGCTTATCTTTCTTTGAGGTATTTATCCATCTTGTTTTTTGGAGTATTTTTGTACACCTTCTATAAACTGATCCAGCAAGAAGGTTTAAAAGAACGTAATTATTTATTATTTGATTACCTGCTGCATGTATCAATCTTGTGGATACTCAGTAGTGAAATGATCAATTTGCTGGAACTAATGGGCAGCTCACAATCTTATAAATTAGGCCTGAGCATACTTTGGGGAATTTATTCATTGTTCATGATTGTATTAGGTATTTGGAAAAAGAAAAAACATCTGCGGATGGCCGCCATTATACTGTTTAGCATCACGCTCCTAAAATTATTTACCTACGATATCTCACATCTGGACACCATTGCAAAAACAATTGTTTTTGTTTCACTAGGCATTTTGTTGTTGATAATTTCTTTTCTTTATAATAAATACAAATCGGCCATATCAGATGAAGCTTAACCCTGCATTTATTATTTTAATTTTGGCAAATATTATGGGCCATAATGCTTTTGGGCAAGAATACCAATTCAAGTATATGCGCCCTATTGAAGAAAATTCCCAAACTTGGCATAAAATTGTGCTGCCCGATGAAATATTTGAAAAATCAAGAAATGACCTTTCGGATATAAGGATTTTGGGGATCACCAACCAACAAGATACCATTGAAGTGCCTTATATGCTCAACATGCTCCAGGATCATATTGAGCATAAGGAAGTGGGGTTTAAAATCCTAAACCAATCAAGAAAAGAAGATCAATATTTTTTTGTAATGGAGGTCAAATCAAAAGAGGAAATTAACACCATCAATTTAAAATTTAAAGAGGAGAATTTTGATTGGAAAATTTCATTGGATGGGAGCGATGATATGACAGAATGGTACAATATCCAATCAGGTTACAGGATTGTTTCCGTAAAAAACCAATGGACTGATTATTCCTTTTCAACAGTAAGGTTTCCAAATTCTATTTACAGATTTTATCGCGTTACCATCCTTGAAACTGATAAACAACCTGAGCTGGTTTCTGCTTCTGTAAACCTGGAAAAAATTGTTTCCGGGACCTATAAAACCTATCCTGTAAAAAAAAATGAAAAAGAAGAAAGCAAAAAGCGAAAAGAAACGGTGCTTGACATAACCTTGCCATATGCTGTACCGGTGTCTTTTTTAAAAATCCATATATTAGACTCAATCGATTACTATCGAAATTTTTCGGTTCGTTATGTTTCTGACAGCATCCATAGTCCCAAAGGATGGAATTATCATTACGAAACTCTGTATTCAGGTGTATTGAGTTCTTTGGAAGAAAATGAATTTAAATTTAGAAACGCCACATCTTCTATGTGGAAGGTAATAATTAATAATCAGGACAATGCCCCTTTAAAAATTGAAAAAGTTGAGGTGGGAGGAAACGTTCATGAATTGGTAGGCAGGTTTGGAGGCCGGGCAGATTACTTTTTATTTTATGGCCAGGATAACTTAAACCGGCCATCATATGACCTTGAAAAATTCAAAGAAAATATACCGGCAAAAGTTGTGAACCTAAACCTTGGTGATGAACTGTCTATCCCTCAAAAAGAAATAGTAAAAGCTAAACCATTGTTTGAAAATCAATTGTGGCTGTGGGGAATTATGACAGTAATCATTGTTGTTTTAGGGGTATTTTCTTTGAAAATGATTCGGAAGGTTGACTAAATTTTTAATAAACTCAATTTTATTCTGATCATCCCAAAACTTATAAACCTGAGTTCGACTATCAATAACCGGCACCCCAAGCCCAGCGGGCTTGAACCCGAATAGCCCGTGATAATGGGCAATGTAAAAAATTACAGCCATAACCACGGAGTGGTTGAACAATGCATTATAACAGATATTTTTCCTCGAATTGAATATTGTGTTCTTCCAATAAACGCATATATTCCTCCCTGAAAGAAATATTTCGATATAGA
>JALZND010000216.1 GCA_030857845.1 Bacteroidota bacterium
TTAAAGGTACTTGGTTGGGAATAAAAAGAATTGCCAGGTGCAATCCCTGGGGAGGAAGTGGATATGACCCTGTACCTTGAAGCAGATATGGTTTAAACTATGCCTGTGTTTTTTCTTCTTTTTTAGGTACTTTTTTGCCGAACCGGAGCAAAATGTAAACACCAAGAATTATAAATGGTAGACTGAGCCATTGGCCCATGTTTAATGGAATTTTCTCTTCAAAGCCTACTTGATTTTCCTTTAAAAATTCGTACAAGAACCTTAAAGAAAACAAGATTACCAGGAACATGCCAAATAATAAACCAGGCAGTGTATTTAGTTTTCTTTTGTTCCATATAACAAACAAGAGAATGAATAATAAAAAGCTTGTAAAAGCTTCATACAATTGTGCTGGATGCCGGGCTATGCCATATGTTTTGATTTGTGCCTGAAAGACTCCATCTTGTTTTTTTAGGATATAGTTTAGCGGTTCATTTGGAGGTTCTTGAAAATGCTCTGTTACTGCAGGGTAAGAACTTAAAATATGTTTAACTTCAGATTCAAGGTAGTTTCTAATACCAGTTTCCGGAAAGTTTTCCCTTTTAAAATTCACAGTCAATAATACTGGCCTATAAATACTTTTATCATGTTTTTTTTTCCATTTTGAAGCCTCAACATGATCTATAGCAGGATTAGATGCTATACTTTCTTCTGCCGATCTGGCAAAAACCACCCCAATTGGCAGGTCTGTGGGTTTACCAATTATTTCTGAATTTATAAAATTACCGACCCTTATAAAGCATCCAGTTAAAGCCACGACCATCACCAACCTGTCTACAATCCACAAAAAAGTCTGTCCTTCTTTTTGTTTCTTTCTGAACTTCGATTTCAGGAAAGGGAATTGCCTCATGGTCCTTACGTCATAATAATAATTCACATAAAGAAATAGACCGATTAAAATACCGAGCGCTGCCCCATGGCTTGCCAAGCCCCCTCGCCATATTTTTAGGATCTCTATAGGGTTTCTGAGGTAAACTTCTGGTTCATAAAATATCACATGCCCAATTCTTGCCCCGATCAAGGTAGTCAGTACCATATAAATGGTAAGCACTTCTACATCCCTTTTTGGTTTACCTTCTTTCCTAAAAATATAAAAAAGGAATTGTTGGCTCAGGATAAAACCAAAAGCAAAGAGCAAACCATAATACCTGGGGCTTACTTTCCAGTTATCTATGAAATTTGGAAAAATTTCAGGATTTGGGTCCCATACAAAATAACTAAGTATTTCCATTTATAATTTTCCCAATAACTATTTTTTAATCCACCACATAATTGCACCCAGTTATCATGTCAATCAACCTTTTCGAGATCAGACAATTCACTTATGAATCCTCCGGAAAGAATAGGAAACCTGCACCAGGTCCTTGAGTCTATATTAAAATCATCTAGATGAAAAGAGGGGGCAAACCTTTCCCTTTTCCACTGCGATCGTGACCACATTTTAAAGAATTTTATGATATAGGATTTTAATAAGCTATGATTTATAAATTGCTCAAGCCTAAGTATATCATAAACCTCTATGGGCGATTTCCTGTCCCTGATGGCAAGCTCTTCAATTTTTACTATGATATGATAAGGCATCAAGTCAGCTTCATCTGTCTGTGTATATTCATGAGGCCTCAATTCGGCACTAGGGCTTAAACTGTTTACATATTTTAATTCCTCATAACCCAATTCTTTTTCCGCCCATTTCAACCATCCCAAGATAAAGTGTTTGTCTACCGCTGCAATTGGGGATATGCTTCCGCTGGTATCACCATCCATGGTGGTATAACCGACATCTCCTTCGCTTCTGTTGGAGGTGGCTATCAATAACGCATTTTTAATATTGGTCAACATCCATATAATGGGCGACCGCACCCGGGCCTGAATGTTCTGCAAAGTGATGTCATCAGTTTCCCAACTCAAACTCCTTCCTATTGCTTTTTCAATTTTACCCGTATAGCTTTGAACTTCCTCATCAATAAGCCAATGATGAAAAGTGGCACCTATACTATTCGCCAATTTTTCTGCAGCACTATATGTTTTGTCAGTAGAATTTTTTGTTCCCTGATAAGCACAGCTTAGAAGCAAAGAGCATATTTTGTGATATTGATCTTGTGCAGAGCGTGTTTTTAAAATTTCAAGATGATTTTCAATGAGTGCTTTTTTTGAAAAGATTTCAAGGCCTAATTCATCAAGGCCTCTCTTGATCATCTCGGCTACCAACACTGCACAGGTTGATGAATCAGCCCCACCACTTAATGAAAGCACAAAACCATTGCTTCTGCTTTTTCTCATATAATCAAAAAGTGCCAAAGCCGAGGCTTTTACAAATTCTGTATTTTTGTCATGTTCATCAGGGTTTAAATTACTGGTAGCTTTTTCTTTTGATGTTTTAAAATCAACCTCTGCAACAATAAGGTTGACACTTTTAAAGGAAAGCCGGGTATTGCGCTGGAGCAAGGCCCCTTTTTTCGATATTAATATTTCTCCGTCAAAGATCATCCTTCCCGCTTCATTACCAAGCAGGTTGGCATATACATATGTGCAGTCAAATTTTAAGGAGCTCGACACCACCAGGGCTTCCCTGAGCTTGGATTTGCCAAAAGCAAAATGACTTGCGCTAGGATTTAGTATCAGGTCAACGCCTTGTGAAAAAAGCCATTTTCCCGGCCGTAGATTTTCGCGCCAGGCATCTTCACAAATTTCAAATCCGATTTTTATTCCATCTATTTCATGATAAAAATCCCCAAACTTATATTCTGTATGATTATATTTTATGGTATCTACCACACCTGGATTCCATGCGGTAAACCACCTTGGTTCATAATGTACCCCATCATTTGCGAGATTTTGTTTAGGGTTGAAGCCAAGGATTTCCTGGTCATGGATTATGCAGGCACAATTATATAGTTCTCCTTTATGACGCATGGGCAGGCCTACAGCAACAATAATATTTTTGCAAGCTTCTGCTATTATATCAAGGAAGGAAATACTTTTTAAAGGAAGCCAACTGGAGAGAAAAAGGTCTTCACACCCGTAGCCAGATATGCATAATTCGGGCAAACAAAGAATTTCTACTTTTTGCAGCCTGGCTTCTTCAATAGCTTCGATAATATTAGAAATATTATTGTCCCAATCTAAGGGTGTCTGGTTCAATGCTGCCCCTGCTATTCTTGTTATTGACATGCCCGTAAATGCTAAATTTTTATAAATACTTTCAGAAGGTAAAATAAATAATTAGGAAATTAATGTATCCTGATAATTATCTTCCGAAAAGCTTTTAAATCTTCAATGTTTCACATGCTTTTTGGGCGGCATCCTGTTCGGCCTTCTTTTTGCTATATCCCATACCACTTCCTACATGTGCATCATTAATATAAACTTTTGCTGTAAATTCCCGGTACATACTCCCCGAATTTTTTTCTTCAATATCAAACCTTATTTCATTGTTTTCCCTTTGTGCCCATTCAATGATCTTGCTTTTGAAATTAGGGTTTGTTTTTTGGATGGAATCAAAATCAAAATGAGGCAGTATAAGCTTGTTCAATATAAATTTTTTGCAAGGGTTAAATCCTTTATCGATATATATGGCACCAATAAAGGCTTCCAACATATCACCATGGATTGACTTGTGTGAAAATATAACTTTCCGGGAGCTTTCATATTCCACAAGCTTGCTAACACCAATTTTCCGGGCAAGGTCGTTCAAAGATTCCCTATTTACAATCCTGGACCTTACCTCAGTCATAAACCCTTCATCTTTAAAAGGGAATTTTTTAAATAAATAATCAGCTACTACAAGGCCCAGCACGGCATCTCCAAGGTATTCAAGGCGTTCATTTGATTCTTTTACCCCTTTTCTGGTTTCTTTGGCTATTGAAGAGTGTTGTGTAGCAAGTTTGTAAGGGTATAAATTAAAAGGCTTATTACCTACAATTGATTGAATTGCAGCAATAAGCCTTTTGTCTTTTTCCTTATATCTTTTTGTAAATGATAAAATCCATTTAAAAAACAGGTACACTATACCTCAATTTTTTTGAATATTATAGAAAAATTATGTCCTCCAAATCCAAATGTATTGCTCAGGGCATATTGGATTTTCCTGGATTGAGCCTTATTAAAGGTGAAATTTAATTTAGCGTCAAAATTTTCATCATCAGTAAAATGATTTATGGTAGGGGGCACCAATTGATGTTTCAATGCTAAAATTGAGGCAATAGCTTCTATAGCACCAGCAGCACCGAGTAGGTGGCCTGTCATAGATTTTGTTGAGCTTATATTTAATTTATATGCATGCTCTTTAAAGACATCTAAAATTGCCCGTGTTTCACTTATATCACCCAAAGGAGTAGAGGTACCATGTACATTGATATAATCAATATCTTCAGGTTTTAAGTTGGCATCGGCCAAGACATTTTTCATGACGAGTTTTGCTCCTCTTCCTTCCGGATGAGGCGCAGTAATATGGTATGCATCGGCAGACATGCCCCCGCCTACCAGCTCAGCATAAATCTTTGCTCCACGGGCTTTTGCAAATTCATATTCTTCAAGGACTAGGGCTCCGGCACCTTCTCCCAAAACAAATCCATCTCGGTCTTTATCAAAAGGCCTTGAGGCTGTTTCAGGTGATTCGTTTCTTTCGGAAAGAGCTTTTAGAGCATTGAAGCCTCCTACACCAGCTTCGGTTATAGCAGCTTCGGATCCACCAGAAATCATAACATCGGCTTTTCCCAATCTAATATAAGTGAAAGCATCAATAAGGGCATTTGTGGCTGAAGCACATGCAGATACGGTCACAAAGTTTGGTCCACGGAATCCATATTTAATGGAAATATAACCTGAACTGATGTCACCGATCATTTTTGGGATAAAGAAAGGGTTGAAGCGCGGAGTGCCATCACCATTGGTGAAATTCTCCACTTCATCCTGAAAGGTTTTTATACCGCCAATTCCAGAACCCCATATTACACCTGCCCTGTCTAATTCAATTGCCTCAACATCCAGTCCGGAATCTTTGAAAGCTTCATCGCTTGCTACCATGGCATAATGCGTGAAGGGGTCCATTTTTCTTACTTCTTTACGGTCGAAATAGTTGGCAGGATCAAAGTTTTTTAGTTCGCAAGCAAATTTTGTCCGGAATTTTGAGGCGTCAAATTTAGTTATTGGCGCAGCACCACTAACACCTCCTACCAAACCGTCCCAAAATTCCTGGACATTATTTCCTATTGGAGTAAGTGCACCTATACCCGTAACTACAACTCTTTTTAAATTCATAAATGAATTCTGAGTAAAAAAATTACTTTTTAACGTTTTCTTCTAAGTATGTAATAGCTTGACCAACAGTGGCAATATTTTCAGCCTGGTCATCAGGTATGGATATATTAAATTCTTTTTCAAATTCCATGATAAGTTCAACGGTGTCCAATGAATCCGCGCCTAGATCATTTGTGAAACTCGCTTCTGGAGTTACTTCAGACTCCTCTACTCCTAATTTATCGATGATAATTCCTTTAACTTTTTGGGCTATTTCAGACATTTTTTTAAAAAAATTTTAAGTTAATACTTTGCAAAGAAATACATTTATAATATCAATGTCAAACAATTTTTTACTTTGGACCATTTTATTACATTCAAAGCCAAATATGGTTTGATTTGGAATTATCTTTAGTAGTTTTGTGGCATGGCATCATAACTGATGAAAAAAAACAAGCTAGTTGTCGATTATGAATTCAATTTTAAGCTTTTAGGCCTAATTTCTACTGCAAAAGATTATAAATTAGCCTGGTCAATAAATATTGCCCTAGCCATAAAGCTTGTTAAAAACCAGGATTTGAAAATTGAATTTGTGAATGATAAACATCTTATCATTTCTAATTATATATTTGAGACCGAAAATAGCAGCCTACGATTATTGAAAAATAAAACACTGGAAGTAGTCGACCCTGCCTTTTCTTATTTAATGCCCGAATTAAAGGATTTTGACTATTTTATTATTATTGATGACAGTGCCGGTTCATTTTCTGCCCCAGAGGTAATCAATAAAATCAAAAAAATATCCTGGATTCAATACATTGCTAATTTGGATACTGTTAAATTAAAATCAAAAGAGAACCTAATTTTCTAATATGGAAAGAGTAATAGCTTACAATAAAACAAAAATTGTTGCCACGGTGGGGCCTGCTTCTAACAATAAAGCAATGTTGGAGAAGCTTATAAAATGCGGGGTAGATGTTTTCAGGTTAAACTTTTCTCATGGATCGCACGAGCAACACCTGCAAGT
>JALZND010000217.1:0-3663 GCA_030857845.1 Bacteroidota bacterium
AGGATTTTCTTTAAAATATTCAGGATAAACAATCTTATCAGAATACTTACAACCTACCGGAAAGGTATCTCCCACTACAGCCCATTGTGGTTCTCCGTAAAGACATAGAACTTTACCAAGGTCATGCAAAAACCCAGTTAAAACAAACCAATCAGGTTGACCATCAGCACGCATTGCCTCTGAAGTTTGAAGCAAATGCTGAGTCTGGTCAAGATCAATATCCGGATCAGAGTCATCAATTAATGTATTAAGATATTCCACTGCATCCCAGAGCGTCATTTCTTTCTTTTCAAGTTTAAGATATTCCTGTCTTTTTTGCTGTACAAAATCATAGGTTTGATATTTATGATTTAACCTGTAGAATTCTTTTACCGTATCTCTTTCTGGATTATCATAATTCCGGAATTCTTTTTTAGCTTTTTCAGGATTTTCAGGATATCGTAATAAAAGATCCTCTTCCCACATATCAATGTTCTTCAGAGGTTGATTCTCATTAATGGGTGATTGAGGATTTTTCATATTTTTGTTAATTAGGTAAGACAAAAATTTGTTTATTTATATTATAACTTATTAAAGATCATTTGGTTAAGATAATTCTTCAAATAAATTTCAAATGTTATAAAATATAGTTTATCCGGGATTAATGGTTGAATATCAATGGTTATAACATAAAACAAAATTTATAATTTTGCAAAATTTGACAAACAATTGAAGTTTAGCTATTTTATTTTTACATATTCGGGGTTGTAAAGCTTCTGATGAACCTGTTTTAATTTTTCCACAGGAATCTTAATAATTTTCCTATCATAAGTCATCAGGCCATTAACTTCCACTTCAACATCTGTTGTTTGTGTATAAATTGCAGCTGACAAGCCATTTGTTAATAAAGCGGGGAATCTTTCCATATAAGATTGATACTTGTCAAATAATTCCTCTGCTGTTTTAAAACTTTGATAGCCCCAATTATCTTTTTCCTGCCAGGTATGGCCATCAACTGGCAATCCTAATCCGCCGTATTCACCAAGAACTATTACCTGTGTTTTTCCAAATAATTCAGGCTTAGGCATTACCGGCTCAGGATAGTTATGCATATCAATAATATGTCCGACGGGAAAGAAGTTTCCTCCACTGGCACTGTTTACAAGCCTGGAAGGGTCCATTTCCATGGTCCATTTTGTAATTTCTTCGGTTTTAAACTGACCCCAGGCTTCATTAAAAGGAACCCAAACTACTATTGAAGGAAAATTATGAAAATCCTGCATTATTGCAGCCCATTCTTCCCTGAAGTAGGTTTCTGATTCGGATGAACGATCTCTTTCAGTTTCTCTTCCGGTTATTCCGGGCCTGGATTCCCAATGGTTGCCCATATCTCCGCTGGGCATATCCTGCCAAACCAATATACCCAATCTGTCACAATGGGTATACCATCGGGCAGGTTCAACTTTTACATGTTTACGTATCATGTTGAAGCCCATTTCTTTTGTTTTTTCGATGTCAAATCGCAAGGCTTCATCTGTAGGAGCAGTATATAATCCATCCGGCCACCATCCCTGGTCGAGTGGCCCATATTGAAAGACAAACTCATTGTTGAGCAACATTCGCTGTATTCCATTTTCATCAGGCTCCATACTTATTTTTCGCATGCCAAAATAGCTTTTAACTTCATCCACAATTCTTCCATTTCTTACTATGGCAACCCTTAAATCGTATAGGTGAGGGTCATCAGGCGTCCAAAGCTTTTGATTTGCTATTTCTAATTGTGCTTCTTCATTTTGTGCTACTTCTTTTTCAGCTATCTTAGTTTTTCCTTCCCAGGCTGAAACCCTTATTTTGTCATTTGTCTGAGCGTTAGATACCTTTGTTGATACTTTAAGTAAATTATTATCAATATCAGGAGTTTGCCGGGTTTCTATAACATAAGTAGCAGGGACGGATTCTAACCAAACGGTTTGCCAAATACCTGTTACTGGCGTGTACCAGATACCTTCAGGCTTTTTTACCTGCTTACCCCTTGCCTGGGGGCCATCATCGGTCGGATCCCATACCATTAAAGATATTTCCTGTTGATTTCCTTTATTCAGCAAAGCAGTAACATCAAAATAAAACGGATCATAACCTCCACGATGATAGCCTGCTTTTTTACCATTTACATACACATCACACAGCCAATCTACAGCGCCAAAGTGCAAAAGAACATTTTGTTTCCTTAGCCTTGACGGGACATTAACTGTTTTTCTGTACCAGAGCACACTGTCCTTACCAACAGTTTTACCCACACCAGATAAAGAAGATTCAATTGCAAAAGGAACCAAAATTTCTCCTCCGAAAGAAGATGGAATATTTTCCTGTTGACCTTTAGGTACAATACTATAATCCCAAAGGCCATTTAGATTTTGCCAGTTGTCCCGAAACATTTGAGGTCGTGGATATTCCGGTAAAGGGGTAGCAGGATTAATTGGCTGCCCATGGTGAAGCAATTTTGCCTTCAACCATTTTCCAATTTTTATTTTGAGCTAATGCAAAATTGGACTGCAGAATAATAGCGGCTAAAAGAAATACCAGGTATTTTTTCATCATATTATTTAATTTATGGAACATTAGCTCAATGATATAAAGATATTTATTTAAGGCTTATTATTTCTTTTTCTAGGTTGATGCATCATTAAATCGTTGATCAATTTTTGTACTTCTGCAACTGGTTTGTCTTCAATAAGATATTGATGATTTTCACCTTTATCAATCCAGCTATTGGTTCCATCTTCCTTTACCTGCATGGAGCCGGATCTTAATTTAAAAAAATGATCCGGACCCTTAATGGCAACTAAAACAGCTGTTTGATCCCAGCTCATTCTTCCTTCACTATCTTCCTGAGCTTTTGGTATGCTTATGAGATAGGCATCTTTAACAGGACTATTTTGAATAGATTTATTGTTTATCAGAGGCAAACCGGATTTTATTGCATTGCCTATTTCATGGCCACTTAAGAGGATTGGGGTACTCCAGTTTTCAAAGACGTACTTGGCTGCTTTTGCATCTTCTGCAATATTGAATTCCTTACCTGAAGGAAACTTACCCGCCATACTGACTAAAGATTTTACCTTTTGGTTTACCAGCTCCTTGCCTGGCAAAGGTGAAAAATCATCGGGCGGAGATTTTAATAAAGATTCCAGATTTGTTAAAAATCCTACTGTGATAATGGTTACACTGTTATCAGGTTGCTGGGAAAGGATCTGCCTGTACAAGGCTACTGCTTCAGTTGCTTCCCTATTATCCCTGATATGATGTGGATATTTTGCAATTAAACTATCAGTCCAATGTTGAGAATCTTTCATTTCCAGGGCGTTACCAGTAGGAACTCCAATGGGTATTTCAGGTTTGCCAAAGTAAGTATTTAATACATTTAAGACAGCTGCCACTCCTTCATATTTAGTGCTTGCAATAGTGGCTAAAATAGTAGCTTCTCCACGATCGTCAAAAGCATGTAGCATTGCAATAGCGCCCACATCGTCATAATCGGGACCCATATCAGTATCGAAAATTACGGATACCGGCGCATTGCTTTGCTGGGCTTTCATTTCACTTAAAATAAACAAATAAATTAATACAATTAGAATTTCTTTCATATTGATATCCTGACTTCATCAGCGTCAATCTAACACCATT
>JALZND010000217.1:3673-6300 GCA_030857845.1 Bacteroidota bacterium
CATTTTTAATATTGAGCTATATTTCCTACTTCCATTGTAAATTTTTTATAGTGTACTGCAATACTCATATATTTTTTCTTTTTAGCTCTGAAACTGCATAATCAGCTGCCCTGGCGGTTAATGCCATATAAGTAACGGAAGGATTCTGACAAGCACTTGAGGTCATACAGGCGCCATCCGTTACAAAAACATTATTTGCCCCCCATACCTGGTTGTGTGAATTTAAGACTGAAGTTTCAGGATTATGACCCATTCTTGCCGTGCCCATTTCATGAATACCTAATCCTGGTGCCTGATTGGTATCCTCAGCATAAACATCTTTAAATCCAGCATTTTCCAGCATTTCTGCACCACTATCTAAAATATCCTTTAACATAGCCAGCTCATTTTCTTTATATTCACAATCAATTACTATTTCAGGCATCCCCCATGCATCTTTTTTATCTTTTGATAAAGAAATATTATTTTCGTAATATGGTAGGCATTCACCCATACCTGTCATCCAAAGACCCCAAACGCCTGGTTTTGTATAAGCTTCTTTAAAAGCTGCGCCATATAATTCTTCAGGTTGCTGTCCGGTTCTTCGGGATCCTCCTGCCGCATAAGCAAATCCCCTGGTAAAATCTTTTTGTACGTCATTGCCTACATTACGGAACCGGGGCAGGTATACTCCGGTAGGTTTTCTTCCATAATAATACGAATCCTGAAAACCTTCATGTATCCCACCTAAACTTGCCCTATAGTTATGATCCATAAGGTAATGTCCTAATGCCCCACTGTCATTTCCTAATCCATTAGGATACCGGGACGAGGTAGTGTTCATCAGTAATGCTGTGGTGTTTATTGTTCCTGCATTTACAAAAATAATTTTTGCAAAATATTCAGTAGTAGATTTATCCAATGCATCAATCACTCTTACACCTTTGGCTTTTTGAGTCTCATCATCATAAATTATAGAATGTACCACAGAGTGAGGTCGAAGTGTCATATTTCCAGTAGCCATTGCGGCAGGCAATGTAGCAGAGTTGCTGCTGAAGTAGCCGCCTAATGGACAGCCTCTGTAACAAAGATCCCGGTATTTGCATATTCCTCTTCCAGGTATTGCCTCAGAAAGGTTTGCGGTACGGGAAATGATAAGATGCCTGTTGGAATAATTTTTTTCAATGCTGGATTTCAGATGCTTTTCCAGGCAGTTCATTTCCATTGGTTTCATAAATTCACCATCCGGTAAATGTGGAATACCATCTCTGTTTCCACTTATGCCTACAAATTTTTCTATATACGAATACCAGGGAGCAATATCTTTATACCTGATGGGCCAGTCAATAGCAATACCTTCTTTGGCATTTGCCTCGAAGTCCAGGTCACTCCAGCGTTGTGTCCATCTTGCCCAAAGCAAAGACTTGCCCCCTACCTGGTATCCTCTGATCCAGTGAAAAGGCTTTACCTGAGTATATGGATGTTCCTTATCTTTAACAAAAAAATGTTCTGTGGTTTCATCAAAGGCATAACAACTGCTAACAATCGGATTTTCTTTCAGTACTTCTACCGGGAGCCTGCCCCTGTGTTTCAATTCCCATAGATGTTTATTTGCTGTAGGATAATCCTTTACATGTTCTACATTTCGGCCGCGTTCCAATACCAGGGTTTTCAATCCTTTTTCGCAAAACTCTTTGGCTGACCATCCTCCTGTCATTCCTGAACCAATAACAATGGCATCAAAGGTATTTTCTTCTATTCCCTTAGTATTGATATTAGGTGAAACCACTGTTTCCTTATTTAAAATCTTCATTTTATTTACCATCCGAATACTTTATTAACATATTTTCTACTTTTTTCCCATTCTTCTCGTATCGGCAAAACAGGCGTTTTTTCAAAAGCCAGTTCAATTGCCGCGGCACCTTGAAAATCAGCTTTCAGCAAGGCTTTGGCGATAGCTGGAAAATCGGTTACGCCATCCCCTACTGCTTTGGTCCACTTGCCCTCTTTATCCTGATCCCTGATATGCAGGTAGACCATTTTATGACCATATGTATTTATAAACCATACCGGATCTACACCACCTCTAATGAGCCAGTTTAGGTCAGGCCCTAATTTTAATTCCGGAACTCTTTCTATGGTTCCTTTAAAATCATGAAGGTCATTTTCTACTTCAAATGTATGGTTGTGTAGGTTTGGCTGAACCTTGTTTTTGTTGCATATCTTAAGTATTTTTTGCAAAAGCTCACCCTGTGCATCCAGCTCTGCTTCAGTTTTTTTTCTTTTTGCATCACCAACTGTTATTCCGAATGTACTTCCTCCCAGCTTATGCATCCTTTCTACTACGAGCTCAACATCTTCCGAAATTTCCTGATGCTTTTTACGATCCCACATATCTCCGTAATAGGAAATACCGGAAACAGGAACCCCATATTTCTGAATTAAATCACCTACCCTGCGAACCACATCCGAGTGTCGAAGATGAACTTCCATCATTTCCACACCCTGGATACCAGCTGTTTTAAAATCACTAAATACCTGGTCTAAAATAGGCGAACAATCCCAATCCGGAGGATACATACTTGCATATACCCAAAGATGACCATAAACCGGTATCTTGTTTTTAGGGATCATCGCCGCAAAAAGAT
>JALZND010000218.1 GCA_030857845.1 Bacteroidota bacterium
TTGATGAGGAGGTAAAAAAAATAAAAACCATCAATGGATTTGCTACACATGCAGTTACTGAAAAAAATGAATACGAAGCCGATGTTGTGGTAGGCGGTGCAGAT
Source organism: Bacteroidota bacterium (assembly GCA_030857845.1). Lineage (GTDB taxonomy): Bacteria > Bacteroidota > Bacteroidia > Cytophagales > Cyclobacteriaceae > JALZND01. The sequence continues at coordinate 105 of JALZND010000218.1, forward strand.
TACCAGCATGTAGAAACCCAATTGCTTGAGCCTGAAGACAGAAGTTATACAAACGAATATTGGGAAAGCAGAACCTTGGCTCCTTCATCTCTGATTTTCTATCTGGGCATCAACAAAAAGCTTAAAAATTTATCACACCACAACCTTTTCTTTGACCAAGATTTTATAACGCACGCCAGGGAAATTTATGAAGACCCATGCTGGCCTTCCAATCCCTTGTTTTATGTCTGCGTGCCATCCATTACAGATCCAGGAGTAGCCCCGGAAGGTTATGAGAATTTATTTGTGCTGATCCCAGTTGCGCCAGGATTGAAAGATGATGAAGCGGTAAGTGAGCATTATTTTAATTTGGTCATAAATAGGATGGAAAAATTGACCCATCAGAATATAAGTGATGCCATAATATATAGAAGAAGTTACGCACATAAAGATTTCATAAACGATTACCATGCTTTTAAAGGAAATGCATACGGCCTGGCAAATACCCTTGGTCAAACCGCAATACTTAAACCTTCTTTAAAAAGTAAAAAAGTTAAAAATCTTTATTATACGGGGCAATTAACTGTTCCGGGTCCCGGAGTTCCGCCTTCTTTAATATCAGGGCAGGTGGTTTCAGAAGAGATCCATAGGGATCTAAAAAACACTTAAATATTATTTTATGTTTTCAATGGAAATATATGATAATGTAGCTTTTGAATGTGGTAAAATTATTACGCACCGCTACAGCACGTCTTTTACACTGGGCATAAAAACCCTCAACAACAAATTTCATAGCCCCATATACGCTATATATGGATTTGTAAGATCGGCCGATGAAATAGTGGACAGCTTTCATGAATATGATAAGGAAGCACTTTTTAAGGAATTTAGGGAATCGACCAACGAGGCCCTTGAAAAAAGGATCAGTATAAATCCTGTATTGCAGGGATTTCAGATTATTTTTCATAAATACAATATTGGCCTTGATCTGGTCAATGCTTTTCTTGATAGTATGGAGATGGATTTGTACCACAATAAATTCAGCCTAACAAAATATGAAGAGTATATTTACGGGTCGGCAGAAGTGGTAGGGCTAATGTGCCTTAAAGTATTTTGCGAAGGAAATTCGGATAAATATGAACGCCTGAAAGAACCTGCACGAAGCTTGGGTGCTGCCTTTCAAAAGGTTAATTTCCTTAGGGACATGAAAAGTGATTTTGATGAAAGAGGTAGGGTATATTTTCCTGGTGTAGATTTTGAACATTTTGACTACCAGGACAAAAGCCTTATAGAAGAAGAAATACAGCATGATTTTGATGCGGCCTACAAAGGAATTCTAAAACTCCCGGAAGGGTCCAAGATGGGGGTTTATCTCGCCTATATTTATTACCTGCAGCTCTTTAAAAAAATTAAAAATTGCCCGGCAGCAGAAATTAAAAGCCAGCGGATCAGGATCCCAGACAATGAAAAGTTGCTTATCCTGCTAGAAAGTTATTTTCGGCACAGGTTTAACTTTTTATGATTTATGTACATATACTTAATCATTAATATATTAACTATTTCATTTCCACTCTTGAGGTCGTTTGAAGATAAAATTGCCTATGCATCAAAGTGGAAATATTTATTGCCAGCCATATTTATAACAGGATTTTTTTTTATTATTTGGGACCATCTATTTACCAAAGCAGGAGTTTGGGGTTTCAATAACAATTATATTTTGGGATTGTATATTTTGAGCCTGCCACTTGAAGAATGGCTATTTTTTTTATCAGTTCCTTTTGCATGTGTATTTATTTATGAAGTTGTAAAATATTTTATAAAGGCTGACCCTCTGATAAAAATAAGCCCTTTTATAATTTTTGTTTTAATTATTATTTTGATTGTAGGGGCACTGCTGCATACAGATAAAATATATACCACTTTAACATTTTCATTTACCGCCGTATTTTTGATTGTTCACTGGATGCTATTCAAAAATAATATTTTTGGTATATTTTTTATTTCCTACATCTTCCATCTTATTCCTTTTTTTGTAATAAATGGTTTGTTAACTTCACTTCCTGTGGTACATTATAATAATGCAGAAAATCTAGGAATCAGGCTTTTTACCATTCCAGTTGAAGATGCCGTATATTCTTTTCTACTATTGCTTATGAATATTACTATTTATGAATTCTTGATGCTAAAAAGGAAATCGAAAATAAAAGAACCTAAAGTTGAAGAAGCAAGGTAAATATAATGGAATTTTTGTTGCAGGGTTGATTATATCCTGCTGGTTTTCCTTGTTGGTATACTTGTTGAACCTGCAGGTGAACTATAACAATCTCATAATATATATTTTTATTTTATTGCAGACGCATCTTTATACAGGTTTGTTTATTACCGCACATGATGCCATGCATGGTGTTGTATCCAAAAACAGGAAACTTAATAAAATTATTGGAAATATAGCGGCCTTACTTTTTGCTTTCAATTTCTATAATAAGCTTATCATCAAACACCATGAACACCATCGTTTTGTAGGGTCAGATAAAGACCCGGATTATCATGAAGGCCCTTTTTTTGTTTGGTATTTTAATTTTTTAAAACAATATATAACCTGGTATCAGATACTTTTAATGGCAGTGACCTATAATTTGCTGGCATTGGTTTTTCCCAGGGGAAACCTGGTCCTGTTTTGGATCGTACCCTCATTATTGTCTACATTTCAGTTATTTTTTTTCGGGACCTACCTGCCACATCGTGGAGATCATGCCCCCGATAATAAACATAAATCGCGAAGCTTTCAAAGGAATCATTTTCTGGCTTTTATTACCTGTTACTTTTTTGGGTACCATTATGAACACCATGATTCCCCTTCAACTCCATGGTGGCAATTGTATAAAGCAAAAAGATAGTGGGCATGGTAAGCGCTGGGCTTTTGATGTATAATATAATAAGTGAACCAAAGATATTTCTTGTACACCCTGGTGGACCATTCTTCAAAAATAAAGATGAAGGATGGTGGACTATCCCTAAAGGATTGCCTCTGGCAGGGGAAGAATTGTTGGATTCGGCAATAAGGGAATTTGAAGAAGAAACAAGTATTAAGCCAACGGGTCCGTATTATGAACTAGGGGCTATTAAGCAAAAAGGAGGCAAAACGGTTCATTGTTGGGCTTTCGAAGGGGAGTGGTATCCCGATAAAGGAATTGTTTGCAATGATTTTGAAATGGAGTGGCCTCCAAATTCAGGCAAATTACAACACTTTCCAGAAGTTGACAAAGCTGAGTGGATGTCTTTTGAAAGTGCACATCAAAAAATAAATTCAAAACAAAGTGTTTTTTTACAGAGGCTGAAAGAATATTTTTCGACTTTGTAACAAGCCCTTTTCATCATGGAGGATCACAGCAACAAAATAAAACCAAAACACCATACAGTTAAAGAAGCTAAAGAAAAAATTTATCATTTCTGCTCCTATCAGGAGCGGACACAAAAAGAAGTCAGGAGCAAGCTCTATGATTATGGTTTAAAAACAGATGATGTAGAGTTGATCATTGCCGATCTGGTTACAGATAATTTTATAAATGAAGAAAGATTTGCAATAGCTTTTGCAGGGGGGAAATTCAGGATAAAGAAATGGGGCAGGCTGAAAATCCATGCTGCATTAAAAGTTAAAGGGATATCTGATTATTGTATGAAACAAGCTTTAAAATCCATTGATGAAGAAGATTATCATATTGTATTATGTCAACTTCTTGAGAAAAAGTCAGCTTTGGAAAAGGAAAAGAATGTTTTTATAAGAAAAGATAAAATAGCAAAATTTGCAATTTCTAAAGGTTTCGAACCAGATATTGTATGGTCTATCATCAATGAAAATAAATTATAAGCCGCACAGAATCAATTAAAAATTATGCATTTACAGGGCAAGATGTTTTTTTATGATTCATGGCTTCCTCTTTAAAATCTATCCAACTTTCACTGTCTTTAAGTCCCAATTGAACAAAATCAATAAAATATCCCAGCAAATCTTTATTATAACCCATTGAATGGATCATCTTTTCACAAAATTCCAATTCTTCTTCCGCTATAACACCATCTGCCAAAACCATCTCTACAAGATCATAAAGTTGCTCCATATATTGCTCATGCTGGCCATGAACAACTTCTTGGTCGTTTTCCACAACCTCAAGTAAGGCATTGATATGTTTTGCTTTAAGTCGGTACCTTTTACCTATTTTAAACAAAATCTCCATCTCCTTTTCATGAAAATCCCCATCGGTACGTGCCAGGGCAATGAGGTTCATCATATGTTTTTTCTTGTAGCTTAAATATTGGTATTCAAAAAAACCATTCATGATTTAACTGATTAAATTTTTTATTTTCTTTACCTTTACCATTCCTAATTAGGGAAAAAGATAAAATTAATTATGTTGAATATTAATATAAAAAGTACACGAATAGTAACTACCTTATTTTTACTATTTTTTGCTGGGTTACTCTCAGGTTGTGAAACAGAAAGTAGCAAAACTAAATTTAATCCGGAAAATTCAGACCAAAAAGCTATTGAAATAGCCGATCAGGTAATGGATGCAATGGGAGGAAATGAAAATTGGGAAAATACCAGGCATATTTCGTGGGATTTTTTTGATTCACGCAAACATTTTTGGGACAAAAAGACCGGTGATATCAGGATTGAATCACTAAAAGATGATTTTAAAATCTTGATGAACATAAATACCATGGAAGGCAAAGTATATAAATATGGTGCCCTCCTGGAAAACAACGACAGCATTGAGCATTACCTGGAGCAGGGTAAAAATAATTGGATAAATGATTCTTATTGGTTGTTAATGCCATTCAAATTAAAAGATCCTGGTGTAACCTTAAAATATAAAGGGGAAGGAAATGTAAAAGAAAATAAAGTAGATATCATTCAGCTCACATTTGAAGAAGTAGGGACTACACCTGAAAATAAATATTTAGTATATGTAGATCAGGAAAAAAAGCTTGTCACACAATGGGAATTTTTTAGAAAAGCAGACCAGGCGACACCCGATTTTGTTTTACCATGGGAGGATTATCAACAATATGGAAACATACTTATTTCTGGAAGCAGAGGTGAATCTTCATTAACCAATATATCTGTACATAATTCTTTGCCAAAGGAAGTATATAATTCTTTTGATCCAGTTGCTTTATAAAATATTCACTATTTTATGGCTCAGGTGGGCTTGTTGGTTCTTCAAAAATCTTAATTTTAAAAATTATAGGCCATCGTTTGCCTGTGATTAATAATGCGTCATGATCTGGGTCATAGGCAATTCCATTCAAAACCTTTTCAGATAAAAGCCCCTTTTTATAGCTTTTTACCAATTCCTTAAAATTTAACTTTTTTGTGACTTCGCCTGTAGTAGGGTCTATGGCTATTATTTCGTTTTTAAACCAAATATTTGCATAAATTTCACCTTTTATATATTCAAGCTCATTGATTTTGTTTACCTCACCTTCATGGTCAAAAACCAATAAAGTATTTTTTACCACCAGAGTAAGTGGGTCTAAAAAATAAAGTTTTGATGTCCCATCACTTACAATCAAAGATTCTCCATCATTTGTGATCCCCCAGCCTTCTGAAATGAAATCTGCCGTGTACAAAGGCAGTAAATCGTGCACATTATATACCAGTATTTTTCTCTCTTTATAGGTTAGCTGGTATAATTTATCATATAATTTGGTAACACCTTCACCAAAATATTCCTTGGGAAGTTCATAAGAATTGATAAGTGCCCCTGTGCTTAAATAATATTTTTTTAATAAAGATGAGCCATATCCCCCTGTACTTTCTATTATTATTTCATGATCATAAATTAAACCTTGGGTATAATCTTTTGTATCATGATCATATTCGGCTATTATTTCATAAGAAAGGTCTTTTGGCTTTTGGTAGGGGAAAACTTTAACGTTATAATGGTGCCTGGATGAGGAATTTTCTCCTTTTATTTTAACTTCAAGAGCATTACTGCCATATCTTGATTCATTTAAAGCCAATTTAAATTTTTTGCCCTTTTCTAATTTTTTTGATGCAATCGTTTTACTGTTTAGATATAACACTATACTGTCGTTAGTTTTTGTTGCAGGTATTTTTATAGAAAATTCTAAAGTATCATTTCTGGTATAAGAAGGCTTAATATGATTTATATGAATTTTTATATTTGATTTGTTTTCTGGAATGAAATT